>JAFABA010000108.1 GCA_023426265.1 Bacillota bacterium | reverse complement strand
AATGCAAAAGGATAACAGGTTTAAAATCAGAAGCGCACGCGAGTTTGGAATGCTGCTGCTCAAGGCTCGCACGTTTATCGCGCTGATCATTCTTGTGATCGTGTTCGCCGCGCTGGAGCCCAAGTTTGTCTCGGTTGATAACATTAAGATCATCGGTAAGCATGTCGCGCGTTACGCCATACTCGCCATCGGCATGACCTATGTCATCGTGAGCGGGGGAATCGATCTGTCCGTGGGCTCGGTTGCGGGCTTGAGCGGCATGATTGCGGGTGGCCTGCTCGTCAAGGGATTGGTAATTAAGGCGCTCAACGTGGCGCTGTACTTTAACGTTACGATCGTCGTGCTGATCGCGGTGATTGTAGGCGCTGTCGTAGGGGTACTCAACGGTCTGCTTGTAAGCAAGCTCAAGGTACCCGCATTTATTGCCACGCTGGGTACCATGTATATCGCCCGCGGCGTGGCGCTGCTGCTTAACCAGGGAGCGACATTTCCCAATCTGGTGGGAAACGAGGCATACTTCAACACAGGCTTTCCATTCTTAGGTTCCGGATCCATCCTGGGGTTGCCGGTTATCATCTGGTTCATGGCGCTGCTGGCACTCTTGGGCGCTTATGTGTTCAAAAAGACACCGCTGGGGTGGCATGTCTACGCGACAGGAGGCAACGAGAAGGCGGCGAAGCTTTCGGGTATCAGCGTCGATAAGATCAAGCTGTTTGTATACGTTTTCTCCGCCGTCTGCGCAGCGCTCGCGGGTGTTTTTGCTGCCTCAGAGCTGGAAGCGGCGCACCCGGCAACAGGTGAATCCTGGGAAATGAACGCGATTGCAGCGTCGGTGCTGGGCGGTACCTCCATGGCAGGCGGCCTCGGGACCATTGGCGGAACCATCGTCGGCGCATTTGTCATTGGCGTACTTAACGACGGCATGATCATGCTCGGGCTGTCTTCCTTCTGGCAGATGGTTATCAAGGGCGTCGTCATCATTATTGCGGTCATCATCGACCAGACCCAGCGCGAATTCCAGCGTAAGCTTGCGCTTTCACGCAAAGACTGAGAACAAGAGGAGAGCATATGTTTCAATATGATGTAAAAATCGGCGTTGCGCCAACACGCCGCAATTTATTCAGCAAGGAAGAAGCCCTGCGGCTCAAAACCGAAGTTTATCAGCGGCTGGCACAGCTTGGTGTCCACTATATTGACATTGAGGACATCAACGAGGATGGCTTGCTGTTTGGAGAAGGCAGCGTGGAAAAAACGGTTGCCAAGTTTAAGCGCGAGGAGGTCGATGCGCTATTCTTCCCGCATGTCAACTTCGGTACGGAGGACTTTGTGGCGAAGGTGGCCGGCGCGCTGCGTAAGCCGGTGCTGCTTTACGGCCCGCGGGATGGCGCACCCACACCCGAGGGAATGCGCCTGACCGACTCGCAATGCGGTCTGTTCGCTACCGGCAAGGTGCTGCGCAGGTTTCAGGTACCGTTCAATTACCTGACAAACTGCGCTATCGGGGATGCTGCCTTCGAGCGTGGCCTCGCTACCTTTACCGGCGTGGCAAATCTCGTAAAGGAATTCAGGAGCCTGCGGATTCTCCAGATATCCACCCGCCCCGCCGACTTCTGGACCATGATGTGCAACGAGGGCGAGTTGCTTGAGCGCTTCGGCATCCAGCTTTCACCCCTTGCAATGCCCGAATTGACGGCGCTTGTGAAACAGCTCGAGGCGGATAAGCCCGGGGAGGTGCTCGAGGTTGTCGATTACATCCGTGAGAACATGGAAGTGTGTATCCCGGCGGAAAAGGTCGTGACTATTGCCGCGCTCAAGTGCGCGATGTCAAGGCTGGCGCGTGAACGGGGATGCAAGGCGATCGCTATCCAGTGCTGGAACGCGCTGCAGGGCGAGATCGGTATCATGCCTTGCGCTGCCAACGGTATGCTGACCGATGATGGACTCCCCGTAGTTTGCGAAACTGATATACACGGTGCCATTACGTCCGTAATCGCGCAATCTGCAAGCATGGGGCGGTCGCCCACGTTCTTTGCTGATTGGACGGTTCGTCATCCCGAGAATAACAACGGCGAGCTGCTGCAGCATTGCGGGCCTTTCCCCATTTCTCTTGCGGCAGGAAGTAAGAAACTGATCAATCCGTTCTGTTTTCCGGGGTTTCCGGGTGCGGTGGAGCAGGAAATCAAGAAGGGTGATTTGACCATTTTGCGCTTCGATGGCGACAACGGCAAATATTCGCTGCTCGCGGGCGGCGCAAAGGTGATTGACGGGCCGTGCAACAGCGGCTCCTACTGCTGGATTGAGGTGGAAAACTGGCCGCGGCTGGAGAGAAAACTGGTGGAAGGGCCGTATGTGCACCACTGCGTGGGTATTTATGAGGATTTGATCCCGGTGCTTTTTGAAGCGGAGCGGTATCTGGGCTTTGAAATGGACTTTTATGACTCCAACGCACGGGGGAGGGCGCTTTCCTGGCTGTTGGGAGAAGGAGTATAGGGCATGGGCAAGCTTATCCTTGCCGTTGACCAGAGTACGACGGCGACGAAAGCAATCCTGTTTGGTGAGCGGGCAGAATTGGTCGGACGATGCGATATAGCACACCGTCAGCTTCACCCGCAGCCGGGCTGGGTGGAACATGATCCGCTGGAAATCTACGCCAACACGGTTGCCGCAATCCGCGGCGTACTGGCGCAAACTAACGCCTCCAGATGCGACGTGGCCGTGCTATCGATTACGAATCAACGTGAGACTACGCTTATTTGGGACAGGGACGGAAACCCCGTTTACAACGCTGTTGTCTGGCAATGCTGCCGCGCGAAGGATGTTGTGAAGCTGCCGCATATCGCCGCGCAGGCAGGTGAGATCGAGCGGGCCACGGGCCTGAAGCTTTCGCCCTATTTTTCGGCGGCGAAGGCGCGCTGGATCCTTGACCAGGCACAGGCGCAAGGACCGCTGTTCTTTGGAACGATGGACAGCTGGCTTATTTACAAACTTTCGGGGCGGCATGCGACGGATTCGTCCAATGCGTCGCGCACGCAGTTGTATAACATCCACACGCTGCGCTGGGATGAACGGTTGCTTGAGTTGTTTGGTCTGCAATCTTTGCGGATGCCGCAGGTGCTTGATGCAGACGCTGTCTTTGGTGAGACCACCGTGGAAAGACTCTTTGAAAAGCCGATTCCCATAGCAGGAGTGATGGGGGATGCCCACGGCGCGCTGTTTGGCCAGCATTGCTGGGAGCGCGGCATGGGAAAGGCGACGCTGGGAACGGGCAGCTCGGTGATGGTTAACATCGGCAATATGCCGCTGCATTCGGACAACGGACTTGCGACTTCGGTTGCCTGGAGCATAAATGGCCGTACCGAATTCGTGCTGGAGGGCAACGTTATTTGCAGCGGGGATACGCTCAAATGGCTGGTTGAGGAATTGGACATTTTACCCAGCGCGGACAAATCACTTGAATATGCCGGGAACGTTCCTTCCTCTCAGGGGGTTTACCTCGTGCCGGCGTTTGCGGGACTTGGTGCGCCCCACTGGGACAGCGAGGCGCGCGCGTTGATCTGCGGTTTGTTCCGGGACTCGAACAAATACCATATCGTACGGGCCGGGCTTGAATCTATCGCGTACCAGGCCAGAGATGTTGTGGACGCGATGAAGCGCGATGCGGCTATGACGCTTTCTGAACTGCGCGTGGACGGAGGGCCAACCTCAAATCCCCTACTCATGCAATTTATGGCCGATATGCTTGGAACCGTTATTGTGAAAACCGAGCTGCAGGAGCTTTCCGCCCTGGGCGCCGCTTACGCGGGCGGGCTCGCCGTAGGCGTCTGGAAAAGTAGAAACGATATCGCCGCGCTGCGCAGGGTAAGCGGCGAATACAGGCCGAGTATGCCGGCCGCTGAAGTCGAGGCGCTCTACGCCGGTTGGACGGCGGCTGTACGATTGGCGATGCAGGGATTGTAAATTAATACTTATGAGCACTCTTAAGTTATTAAGTATATATAACTACTTCTTAACCATGATGCTTGTTTGTGTATGGGAAACTGTTGAATGCACAATATCTGTACAACATCGCGTCCCATTAAAGATTATGAGCATAAGGCCAAGCAGATAAATTCCAATTGTAGAGTCGACTGCTGAGTGTTATATTTTGTATGAAAGGGGAATTATTATGGATAAAAAATGTGTTAAATGCGAAACTATTTTAACAAAAAGTATCGCAATAGTCGGTGGTGACGGAAATTTCTTGGCTTATAAAGAGCCTTACACGGATTTACAAAACAGGAAAACAGTAACCGAAATACGTCCATATATATGTTCAAATTGTGGGTATATCGAATGGTACGTTAACAAGCCGGAAAACTTCAAATAGTTGCAGTATAAGCATAATGTTCCCTTTAACGAGCTTCCCATTATGTTTAACCGGACTATCCCATAGGAGCCATAGTTACGGCATAGGACGCATCTTCCCGACGCACTTTCAGATTGCCCCGTGTCATCTCTGCAAAAGAGCATCAAAAATAAAAGCCCGCCCTAAAAAAGATGGACTTCTATGAGATAGCTGCCCGTAAGCAGGAGAAAGCGGGTAGATAGTGTGAGTACTCTACCGTAAATGGGCTGTTTAGGACTTACCGTCCATTTCAACGGGCTACTCTTCTGGATCCTCGACGGCTCCTCCAATAAGACGTTCTAGTTCGGATTCATCCAAATCTGCATATTCATGATTGTATGGCTGACCGTTTGCCCAATACTCAAAAAATTTAATGCTCATCTTCAAATTCCCTTCTGGCCCAAAGGATTTGTACTGTTACAATGGAATATGCATAAAAAGCAAAGAAGCCCCGCACAAGATGCGGCGAACTTCTATGCGACATCTACCGAGCAAAGGTAGATGATCCCGCCACAACCGCGGCGGGCGTATATTAAGACCGCCCACGCATAAGAAACCGTGAGTAGATGGGAGTAGTATGGGCTTGGTCGAGGTGCAGTATTCAGATAAAAGGAAAAGCTCTGTCTGAGGGGCGAGGTTGATATTCCCCTTTGTCTATAAATGCGCATCTGTAGAGAGTGGTAGTTGAAATTGCCTTGCGAGGCCTTCTGCCATATATGAAGCAACCCTCTGCACAACGTTGTATCCATAATCGTATAGAGTAGTGGCTCCTTTATGTCCTTGAATATTTCGGATAAAAGAAATATGATAAAATCATCGGAGGGAAAAGCGATGGATTATATAACTACCAAAGAAGCCGCCGCAAAATGGAAGATTACCGATAGAATGGCGCTCTACCATTGCACCTCCGGCCGGATCGACGGAGCCGTGAAAACAGGAAACACATGGCTGATCCCAAAGGACGCCGAAAAACCCGAAGATAAAAGGCGGAAAAGCGCCCCCACGCGGGCGGAAAAGGAAGCGCCCTTTCAACCGCTGTGTGAAAACAAAGCTCTGTTTGTGGAGATCATCAAGCATTTCCCTTTTCCGATGCACATATGCGCCCCGGACGGCACGCTGCTCTTTGCGAACGACGCCTTTTTTCAACGCATAAAAGTATCCGATCCGCCGAAAGATTTAAGAAAATATAATATGCTTCAAGACCCGGAGCTTGAAAAAGCGGGCATCAAGGATTTTGTCCTGCGTACCTATCGGGGAGAGGTGGCTACCTTCTACGATGCCAAACTGCCGCTTCTAGAATATATCACAAAGTATGGCGGCAATGCGGAGATGCTTTCGGAAAGCATGTTTGTCAATATAACGTCCTTTCCCGTTTATGATGAAAACCAACAAATAGCGTACATCGTGACTATTGTGATCCCCTCCCGACACTATCAGGGCCGGGAAGAAGTGATAAAGGGCAAGGAATACATAGACGGACACTGGAAAGAGGAATTTGATGCGGACCGGCTATCGGGCATCGTCCACATGAGCAAGCAGCATTATAGCCGCCTGTTCAAGCAGCACACCGGCACGACGCCCCATCTCTACCATCAAAGCGTCAAGCTCCAAAAGCTCAAGGAAATGCTGTGTGACAGGAATCTGTCAATAACCCGGGTCTTTGACGAATGCGGTGTGGATTACAACGGAAAGCTTGCGAAAAAGCTCAAACAGGAGTTGGGTATGACACCATCCGAGTATCGGGCAAGGATGACGCAAAAATAAGGGAATCAAGGAAATGACCTCCGGCCGCAGCGGGTTCGGAGGTTCTTTTTTTGTCTGAAAGATGGTGTAAAAGACAGGAAATATGTTCACGAGCGCAGTAACCCCTTCCCCTGAGTAGCTCTAAAATTGTATCAGCCGATTTATGAGCGCATTTGCATCGCACAGCCATCCCAAACGGCACGAACTGAGGAGGAAGATTCTATGCACACGAATATGCGTAAACCGCTCCAAAGGCTCCTGGCCATAGCCCTGTCCTTCATCATGCTGGGGCTTTTGCCGATGACCGCTTTTGCGGAGAGCGGCGCGCTTGCTGCCGCCGCTGCGGACGCCGCGGTATGCACACTCAACGGGATGGAATACACCTCCGCTGACGCGGCCATTTCCGCCGCCTTTTCTATCGGAGGGACCTTGAAGCTGCTCCAGGATATCAGCTTTGACTATTCGGTCACACTGCAATCTTCCAAAAGCCTCACGGTTGACCTCAACAGTCACACGCTTACCCTCAGCGGGCTGACGGTATCCAACGCTGCGACTCTTACCCTCTCGGGAGAGGACACTGACGCGAGGCTGAACGTCAAAAGCGAAAGCCCCGGCGCAACTGCGGTAAAAGTGCTGCCGAATGCCAAAGCCACAGTCTCCGGCATTTCGTCCGCATACGATGCCATCTCCCTCGACACAGGGGCGTCCCTGCATGTTTCAGGAAATGTTCAGGCCGATCGCATCGGCGTAAAATTTGATAACAGCTTTGCTGCGAAGCTGGTGATTGACGGAAACATCACCGTCGTAAATGCCGAATATGGTATATACACCAACAATCCTAACAGCAGTAACTCCATTACAATTAACGGGGATATCCGCGTGACCGGCCGGGACGGTTATTCCGCCACAGGTGTGTACGCAACGGACAGCCTTACCGTAATAAACGGCGGGATCTATGTGCAGGGGGCGGTAGGATCCTGGGATATCATAATGGGCGCCACACCGGACTACCGTTCCCTTGGCCAGGGCAATTATAATGAATCCGACGGCTATTTTTGCTATCAATACTATGACAGCGGGGTGTTCGTCAAGGGCTATCCGCTGACCGTTGCCGCGAGCGGCGGCACGATAAACACCGGCGCCTCGGGCCCGTACGAGGGCGGGCGGAAAATCAATCTGGCCGCGACGCCGAACACACATCATACGTTTACGGGCTGGGTAAGCTCAAACGGCGGCACATTTGTAAACAGCGCCGCCGCCTCCACAACTTTTGTCATGCCGGCCGCCGCTACGACGGTCACGGCGAATTTTACGGACAACATCGCGCCCGCACGGAAAAACGGCGTTCCGGCGACAGCCTCAGCAAACGTGGCCTACGGCGGCGCGTATACGCTTAACCTGTCCAACATCTTTACCGACGCCGACGCCGACGCTCTGACCTACAAGGTGTCGGTAAACGGCGCTGAGGCAATTGATGCGGACGCAGCCTACAGCTATACGCCCGCGTCGGCTGACACGACGGTGCTGACCTTCACCGCAAACGACGGGTATGCCGATTCGACTGATAGCTACACGGTAACCGTAACGGTGGATAAAACAACGCCCACGACGGCGGATTTGACCTATCAGCTTGCCGCCAGGACCTATAACGGCCTGGCGCAGCCATTCAGCGTGACCGGTCCCGCGGGGCTTGGCGTGATTACGGTCAAATATGACGGCAGCGCCACCCAGCCCAAGGACGCCAAGACCTACGCTGTCACGGTAAGCATCGCAGCCGGCACAAACTATGCCGCGACGACCGTGGATATCCCCCTTGGCGATTATAGCATCAATAAGGCGAATCTGACCGTTACCGGCTCTTCGGCAAAGACATATGATGGCACAACCGACGCGACGGGGGTCACCCTGACCTTCGATGGCCTGCAAAACGGCGAAACACTGGAACTTGGAACTGATTACACCATCACCGACGCAACATTTGACAGTGCGAGCGTAGGCGGCGGCAAAACCATTACAGCCACTGCCGCGTTGAACAATACGGCCAAAGCAAACAACTATACATTGGCAAACGGAAGCCTGATGCTGACAGGGCAGACGATCCAAAAAGGAACGGTTGCCGACGTCACCTTTGGTATCGATGTGGTGACAAACCTGGCGAAAGACTACACCATGAGCTATCAGGAATTCGCAGAAATTCTCGCCGACCTGACCGGGAAGGTTCTCGGTACTGTCAGCTACAGCCTTACCTCGGTCGAGAACACGGATGGCGTGCTGGCGGCTCTGCCATCAACCGGCCCTATGACCTTCCCGACCACCATGCGTGTGGCGGGGATAGCGGCTGCGGGCAAGGAGGCTACGCTCATCGGCACGGTTACGAGCGAGAATTATAACGATTTTACCGTTACCGCCGTCATCAGGACGGTGGATAGAATTCCGGTGACAATTTCCGGGCTGACCATGACGGGCGGCATATACAATGGCAGTTCCTACGCTTATTCCGGAACACCGCTCTTTACCTCGGACCTCAGCGGCAACCCGGTGAGCATCCCTGAATTTGATGTGCTGTATACCTCCACTGACGGCGGCGGTTACGCAAACTCTCTCCCACCCCAAAACGCCGGTACGTATCAGTTGACCATCTCCGTTGCGAATGGCAATCTGGCCTATACAGGCAGCAAAAGCTACGCATTCACAATTGCCAAGCGCCCGGTAGTGATCAGGGCTGATGACAAGAGCATGACCGCAGGCAGTTCTCTACCGGCGTTCACCTATACTGTGGACGGACAGCTTTCCGGTGAAACCGCCTTTATCGGCACCCCCACTCTTGCCTGTGCAGCCGACGGAAAAACAGCGGGCAGCTATCCCATCAGCTTGGATCTGACGGGGATAACCTACACCGGCAACTATACGGCAGCCATCCCGGGCTTTGTTGCCGGCACACTGACAGTAAACTCTGGCGGGTCAGATGGCGGCGGTTCATCCGGCGGCCCTCGTACGCTGACGGACAGCAAATCTGGCATTACGATATTGGGCGGCGGCATCAAAAGCCTGGCTAAGCTTACCGTAACCGCGGTTAGCGTTCAGTCGCTGCCTGCGAAAATGCGCGAGGAGATTGCGACCGGCCGGATGATCGCCGGATATGACATCACCCTTCCCGGCGGCTTTAGGGGTGAACTTACGATCTCCTTCCCAGTAGGTGCGGCATATGAGGGCCAGACAGTCACCATCCTCCACTACGTCAACGGTCAGGTGGAGACTTATACCGCCGTGGTGGCAAATGGCAGGGCGACAATCACGGTAAGCAGCCTTTCCCCCTTCGCGGTGCTCAGCACCGGCGTGACCGTACCGGACGCCGTCGTGACCGATCCGCCCAAGACGGGCGATGCTGCAGCGCCGTGGGGCTTCATGATGCTGGGCCTTGCGGCAGTTTGCGCGGTTGTGGCAGCTAAGAAGCGGCGCAGGGTATAGATGCTCGGTAAAATGAATGGTTGAGGAAATCCTGTTCCTAATCCTTCGCATAAATGCGCCAGGCGCAAGAAAACGAATTCATTGCGCAGCAGCGACCGCTTCTACTTCCTAGAACAAAAATTAGTAAGCAATTAATAACGATGATGCCGAAGACATTGCCGGCATGGTAGCTGGAGCGTTATACAGGATGAAAAAATCTCGGCCGGATTAATAGCGCATATGAAGCCATTCCTTCAATAAGAGAAGCTGCAGGGCATCAAAAAAGCATGTCCCGTCGTCCTGAATGGCGGGGACATGCTTTTTCATTTACGTATGTCAGGCGTTGCTTACTTCCAATAAGGTAGTACTTTAGAAGCGGCAAATGTTGAAGATCGACCATTTCTGTATTTTACTATACAATATTAAATAAGCTGCGAATTATAATAAATATCCAGATAAAACTGGAAGTTGTCGGTTTCGCAATATTCTCAAATGCGAAGCTTATGATTGCCATTGTGATTGGAAACGACAGACAAATGTAGTATGCTACTAGTATAAATATGTGCAGTTCGTATATGAGGATCAGGTATGTATGAACAACCCATCACCGGCGGCATCATCGCCGCGGCCAGCAAAAGGGACGCGTATCCACTTTTAAAGCTTGGCTCCATCACCGCCGTGCGGCGGGTGGTGCTGACGTTCCAGCAGGCTGGCGTATCCCCTGTGGTCATTATTACCGGATACGATGCGGAAGAAATTGAGCGCCAGCTTGCGGATGCGGGCGTAATATTTTTGCGTAATGAAAACTATGAAAAGCCGCAGCTGTTTGAATCTATCAAAATCGGGCTCTCTTATCTTTTGAACAAATGCGACCGTGTGGTGGTGACGCCCGTCAACGTGCCCATGTTTTCACCGGATACGCTTAAAAAGCTGATGGAGGCGGAAGGCGGCATCATAACGCCGTCCTATCTTGGGAAGGCAGGGCACCCGGTATTGCTCCGTAAGGAGGTCATTCCGGATGTGCTCGCCTACGACGGCCCCATGGGGCTTCGTGGTGCACTTGCTGCACTGGCAAGCAAGCGGAAATGGATTACTGTGGAAGACGCAGGCATTCTTCATAACGTCTACGATCTGGACAGGCTCAATGAGCATTTGGACGAGCACAACCGTTCCATTCTCCATCCGCTGGTACGTTTAAGCATTGAGCGGGAGGCGCTGTTCTTCAACGCAAGGACGAAGCTCCTTCTTATTTTGATCGAGGATACGCAGTCCGTACGCAGCGCTTGCGACCACATGGCGCTCTCCTACGGCAAGGCGTGGGAAATGCTAAACGCCCTTGAGCAGGAGCTTGGGTACCCTGTTGTTCACCGCAGGCACGGCGGAAGCCGGGGCGGTCGCACGCGTCTGACCGACAAGGGAAAAGCGTTCCTGTCCGCCTACGAGCAATTTGAACAAAACGTGCGCGGCTATGCGCAAAAGGAGTTTGAACGGTTATTCCGGCAAGGAAAGCTCTTATAACAACAGCGTAAAACCAAGTTCTTTTGACAAAGAATTTGATAACAAACGGCCCTTCTTTTTATAATCATCGTAACGAGACATATCTCTAAATGTTACCGTTTGGTGATTGATAACAGGAGGGCTTCTATGTTCATACTCCACATCAACGGAAAAGAAATCACGGCAAAACAGGATAAGCGCCTGCTGACGTTTCTGCGGGAAGATTTGCGCCTGACCTCCGTCAAGGATGGATGCAGCGAAGGCGTGTGTGGTACTTGCACCATCTTGGTGGACGGCAAAAAGACCAAGGCATGTACGCAGAAGCTCTCGAAATTCGTCGGCAAGCGGATCGTTACAGTGGAAGGGCTGAGTGAGCGTGAACGTGAGGTGTACGTGCACTGTTTTTCGGAAGCGGGCGCGGTACAGTGCGGCTTCTGCATCCCCGGCATGGTCATTTCCGCAAAGAGCCTGCTGGATGCAAACCTCAACCCGACCCGTGAGGAGGTCAAACAGGCGATACGGGGCAACCTCTGCCGCTGCACGGGGTATGTGAAGATTGAGGACGCCATTCTGTTGGCGGCCAGATTCTTCCGGGAAAAACTGCCCATTCCCGCGCCGGAAAAAAGCACGGGCATCAACCGGCGCTTCAAACGACCGGACGCGAAGGAAAAGGTGCTGGGCACCGGGGAATTCGTGGACGATATCGTACTGCCGGGCATGCTGTACGCCAAGGCCCTGCGCTCCAAATATCCCCGGGCGCGTGTAAATAAAATTGATGTCAGCAACGCCGAACAGCATCCCGAATGCGTAAAAATACTCACGGCGAAGGACGCTCCCTACAACAAAACCGGCCATGTATTACCTGACTGGGACGTGATGATCGCGGAGGGCGATACGACCCGGTATATCGGCGACGCCATCGCCCTGGTGTGTACAAAAACACAGGAAGCGCTCGATGAAGTGCTTGCGCTCATTGAGGTGGATTATACCGAACTGACGCCGGTCACTTCCCCTACCGACGCATTGCGGGCCGACGCGCCCCTCATCCATGCGGGCGGCAACATCATGCGCAAGGAAATCCTGCGCCGGGGCGACGCCGACGCGGCGATCAAAAACTCCAAATACGTCGTCACCCGCAAATACTATACGCCTTTTAACGACCATGCTTTCATGGAGCCGGAATGCGCCATCGCCATGCCCGAGGGCGAGGACGGCATTCTGCTCTATAGCGGCGCGCAAAGCGTCTACGACGAAAAGCATGAGATCGCCGCCATGCTCAAAATACCGGAGGAAAAGGTGCATTGCCAAAGTAAGCTGGTGGGCGGCGGCTTTGGCGGCAAGGAGGACATGAGCGTGCAGCATCACGCCGCTCTTATGGCCTGGTATGTAAAAGCGCCGGTAAAGGTAAAGTTCAGCAGGCAGGAAAGCCTTCTGTACCACACCAAGCGCCACCCCATGGATATGGAATTTACCACCGCCTGTGACGAAAACGGCAACCTTACCGCCATGAAAGCGATATTGATTGCGGACACCGGCGCCTACGCGAGTCTTGGCGGACCGGTGCTGCAGCGCGCCTGCACCCATGCGGCGGGACCCTATAACTACCAGAACGTCGATATTCTGGGCATGAGCGTATATACCAACAACGTGGTGGCCGGGGCCTACCGGGGATTTGGTGTGACCCAAAGCTGCTTCGCTACCGAAAACAACCTGAATCTGCTTGCTGAGATGGTGGGGATTTCCCCCTGGGAAATCCGCTATAAAAACGCCATCCGCCCCGGTCAGGAATTGCCCAACGGCCAGCTGGCGGACGAAAACTGCGCGATGGCGGAATGCCTGGAGGCAGTGAAAGAGGTCTATGAAAACCACCCCTATTCAGGAATCGCCTGCGGCTTTAAAAACAGCGGCAAGGGCATCGGCATACGGGACACCGGGCGCTGCCTGTTGAGCATTGAAAACGGCATTGTCCATATCCGCACCAGCGCCGCCTGTATGGGCCAAGGGATCGCCACCGTGTGCACCCAGATGGTTTGCGAGGAAACCGGCCTTTCCCCCGAGCTTGTGTACCATGAGCGTCCGGATACCATCCGCACGCCGGACAGCGGCACCAGTACAGCCAGCCGCCAGACGGTGGTGACGGGCGAGGCCGCGCGCCGCGCCGGTGCACAGCTGGCTGCGGCACTCAAAGACGGACACACGCTTACCGACCTTGAAGGCGAAGAGTTCTACGGCGAGTATGTACCCATCACCGACCCTATGGGCACACAAAAGAAGAACCCTGTGAGCCATGTCAGCTACAGCTATGGCGCACAGGTCGTGGTGCTGGATGAAAAGGGGAAGGTTGAAAAGGTTGTCGCCGCCTACGATGTGGGTACGCCCGTCAATCTCCAGTCCGTGGAAGGGCAGATCGAAGGCGGTATCATCATGGGCCTCGGCTTTGCGCTCACGGAGGATTACCCCGTCAAGGACGGACATCCGCAGGTGAAGATGGGGACGCTGGGCCTCATGCGCGCGCCGGATGCCCCGCCCATCGAGGTGGAACTGGTGCAGGCGCCCGGTGAAAAGCTGCCCTATGCGCATGGCGCAAAAGGTGTTGGCGAATTGTGCCTGATTCCCACCTCTCCCGCCTGCTCGCATGCGTATTACCGGCTGGATGGCAAGTTCAGGACATCCCTGCCATTGAAGGAAACGTATTATAAGCCCGCTAAAAAAACGGGAGAGTCAAAATGAACACGGGCGGATTGATTCTGGCAGCCGGTTTGTCCAGCCGCATGGGCGGCTTCAAACCGCTGCTGCCAATCAATGAAACACCTTTGATTGCCTTGTGCGTGGAAGGCATGCTGCGCGCAGGTGTTTCCCATGTTGTGGTGGTGCTGGGGTACCACGCGGCCAAAGTGGAAGCGGTATTACAGCCATATGTGCAAACGGGCAGCGTCAGCCTTGCTTATAACAGGGACTATGCCACAACAGACATGCTTGCTTCCATAAAAAAAGGACTTGCCGTCCTGCCGTCCTGCGATGCATTCTATCTCCTTCCGGGAGATATGCCGGCGGTCGCGCAGGCGACCTATGCGGCGCTTCGCAGGGAGATAGAACGCACGAATGCCTCAGTTGTTTTCCCGTCCATTGACGGCAGGCGCAAGCATCCACCGCTGATCGCAAGCGCAGGCATTCCCAATATCTTTGCATATACGGGGGATTTGGGTCTTCGCGGCGTGTGGGAGCAGCTTTCCTGCGCTATGGTGGAAGTAGCGGATACCGGCTGCACCTTGGATGCGGATACCACAGAGGATTATGAGCGGCTAAAACGATATCTGGAGAATAAACGTTCCGGCGTTGCCCCGGAAGAACAGGTTGTATAGGAGGTAGGTTATGAGCAATATCAGCAACTCCGTAAAAAAGAAGGATCATGCGCCAAAGATGAACGGCAGTGCGCTCTATGTGGACGACCACAAAATAGAGGGCATGCTCACAGGGCGGCTGCTGCACTCCAGCAAGGCGAAAGCGAAGATCGTTTCCATCTCCGTTCCACCGTTGCCCGAAGGGTACCTGACGGTGGATTACCGCGATGTACCCGGCGTGAACCGTGTGGCGATCGTACAGAACGATACGCCTGTGTTCGCGGAAGGCCAGGTGGAATACATCGGCGACCCGATCCTGATGGTGGTGGGTCCGGATGAAAAAGAGGTGGAGCGCATCCTACATGCCATCGTGGTGGAATATGAGGAACAGCAGCCGGTGCTGGATATCCTCACATCCGATACAACGTTCTTCCACTACAATTACGGCAAAGGGGACGTGGACAAAGCGTTTGCGGAAGCGGACCGCGTTTATGAGGAAGACTTCAAAACCGGCTATCAGGAGCAGGCGTATCTGGAACCGCAGGGCATCATCGCCTGGCCGCACGGGGACCGGATATCTGTGCGCGGGTCCATCCAGTGCCCGTACTATGTGCACGGCGCGGTGGCGCTCGCCATGGATTACGCAAGGGAAAACGTGCAGGTGATCCAGGATGTAACGGGCGGCGGCTTTGGCGGCAAGGAGGATTTCCCCTCTATACTCGGCTGCCAGGCGGCGGTAGCCGCAAAGAAAGCGGGCAAACCCGTCAAGGTGATATTTGACCGCAGGGAGGATATGGCGTTTACCTCCAAGCGGCATCCTTCCGTGTGCACCTATCGCGTATCCGTTAAGGACGGGCGCGTGACGGCTATGGATATTAAGGTGCTCTTCAACAGCGGCGCATACACCACGCTTTCACCGGTGGTATTGCAGCGCGGGCTGATTTGCTCGAGCGGCGTATATAACATCGAACACCTTCGCGTGAAAGGTAAGGCGATGAAGACCAACACCGTGCCCTGCGGCGCTTACCGCGGGTTTGGCGCGCCGCAGACGTTCTTTGCGGTGGAAATGATGATGGACCATATCGCAAAGGATTTGGGGCTCGACTCGCTTGCGTTCAAGGAAGCGCATATGGTCAGGCAGGGAGATGCGACCTCCACCTCCGGCAAATATCATTTCCCCGTACCCCTGCCGGAAATGATCGGGCGGCTGGATGAACTGACCGATTACCGGAACAAGCGCAAGGAGTATCAAAACCAGACGGGGCGTTTCCGCCGCGGCATCGGCCTTTCGCTTTTCTTTCATGGCTGCGGGTTTACCGGCAGCGGCGAGCGCGACCATATCAAGGCCGTGACAAAGCTCCACAAAACGGCGGATGATAAGGTGGAGATACTCGCCAGCAACTCGGATATCGGCCAGGGGCTCAAGACCACATTCTCCAAGGTCGTCGCGGAGGCGCTGGGCATTCCGCTCGACGATGTGATCATCGAAAATCCCGATACGGACCGCGTGCCGGATTCCGGCCCCACGGTCGCCAGCCGCTCGCTGATGACGGTAGGCGAGCTGCTGCGCCGGGCGGCGGAAAAGCTGAAAAAAGAGTGGAAGCCGGGCGAGGAACAATGGGTGGAGGAGCGCTTTGTGGAGCCGGACTTTGTGATTCCGTTCGACCTCGCCACATTCCATGGCGACGCTTACCCCACCTATTCCTGGGCCGCGAATGTTGTGGAGGTGGAAGTGGATACGCTGACCGCCACCACAAAAATACTCGGGGCGTACGGCCTTTACGATGTGGGCGTGCCCATCGACTTCAACATCATCAAGGGGCAAATGGAGGGCGGCTACTTGCAGGGCCTGGGCTACGCCTCCATGGAGCAGATGGCGTACGACAACACCGGCCGCATCCGCAACAACAGCTTCAGCGATTATATCATCCCCACCGCGGTGGACGTCCCCAAGCTGACGGTGGAAATGGTGAATAACCCCTATACGCACGGGCCGTACGGTGCAAAGGGCGCTGGCGAGCTGCCGCTTGTAGGCGCTGCGCCCGCGTACCTCGAAGCCGTGGAATGCGCGCTGGGAGAAAATTTATCCCATATTCCGTTTTCCATTGAAGATACCATGAACGCCTTACAGGGAGGGAAGCGCATATGATTCGGTTTACGTTGAACGGGCAGGAAGTCGCCTCCAGGGCGAAAGCAAACGAGAGGCTTCTGGACGTACTGCGTTCGGAATTCTCCAATACCGGCGTCAAGTGCGGCTGCAAGGAAGGCGAATGCGGCGCGTGCTCCGTCATACTCGACGGTCAGCTTGCAAACTCTTGCATGGTGGCAATGGGCAGTATAGCTGGCAGCGAAGTCGTGACAATCGAAGGGTATGCAAAAACGGAGCGCTTTCAGGTGCTTGATCGCGCCTATGCTTCCGTCAGCGCGGTGCAATGCGGGTTCTGTATCCCGGGCATGGTGTTAGCCTCAGAATGTATCCTGAATAAAAACCCCAACCCCACCGAGGAAGAAATCAGGGATGGCATCTCCGGCAACCTCTGCCGCTGCACGGGTTACAACGCCATTGTAGAAGCGATCAAAACCGCCGCAAAGGAGGGCAACGGATTATGGTAAACGGATATACTCCCGCAACCCTAAAAGAAGCGCTCGAGCTCCGGGCAAAAGAGGCCGTAACACCGTATGCGGGCGGCACGGATCTGATGCTCGATGCGGACGAGGATGCAAGCTACCTGTTCCTCAATAAGATCACAGAATTGAAGCAGATCACCGTATCGGGCGGTTATGTACGCATCGGCGCGGCCTGTACTTATACGCAGGTAATGGAAAGCCCGCTTGTGCCGAAGCTTTTGAGACGGGCAATTTCTGAAATCGCAGCCCCCGCCATCCGCAACCTTGGCACGCTGGGCGGAAACCTCTGCAATGCTTCCCCCAAGGCGGACGGCGCGCTGGCCCTGTTTGCCGCAAATGCAGAAGTAAAGCTAAGCAGCCAGGATGGAGAGCGCACATTGCCCATACGGAAATTTTACTTAGGGCGCAACAAAACCGTGCTGCAGCCAGACGAGCTGCTTACCGAAATACTCTTGCCGGATCACGGGCTTGAAAATTACTATTTCAAAAAGATCGGCGCGCGCAACGCGCTTGCGATCTCCCGCGTGGCGTTCGCGGGCGTCATGCAAATAGATGGGGGCATCATCCGCGCATGCACCGCCGCATTTGGCGCGGTGATGGACGTGACGCTGGTGCGGCCTGAAATCGACGCAATGCTCCTGGGGAAAACCATAGCGGAAGCGAAAACGCTCAAGGAAGAATACCTGAAACGCTATGAACAGGAGATCAAGCCCATCCGCGGCAGGGTATCCGCCGAATACCGCAAGACGGTGTGCATGAATCTGCTGCGGGACTTTTTGGAGGCAAACGGGATATAGGGGAATGGAGTGAAATAAATTGTATTTTCCTACTAAGGCAGAATACACAATTTCACAATTCACGGGGTATCGTGAAAAAGTATAAAAGTTAGTGCACTTTTCAAAAAAGCTTTCTTATGTGAGAGGGCGACGCGCCGCGTGAAACAATGAAAACCGCCATCGAAACGATGGCGGTTTTGGTTATGTCTTATGGATAGTACTGTTGAATTTGACACTGTGCCAACTTATATGTATCAAATTCCTTCCACCAATACATGGGTGCATTCAACTGATGCTAAATTGTCTTAACTATTTCCTATGGTTCCTTCCAGACGGCAGTCAGGGCAAAGCCCCTCGAACACGGTCAAATGCTGGACGATTTCATAACCGGTCTCTTCTGCAAGGCGGCGGTCCAGTTCGTCGCTGTATGGAACGGGCGCGTCGCTCACCTTGCCGCACCGCATGCACCGGATATGATAGTGCGGTTCCATACGCCAGTCGAAGCGGTCTACGCCGGGTACGACAACATGGCGGATCTCACCGCTATCAGCCAAAAGGTTCAGGTTCCTGTAAACCGTTCCGCGGCTGATTTTCGGATCGTTTCCCCGCACATGCAGGTAGATTTGATCGGCAGTGAGATGGTCCCCTTGCGTCTTGACCGCTTCAAAAACCATCTTCCGCTGCTTGGTGCTTCGCCGGGACTTCATCCGCTGCACACTCCAAGAAAAGTTTACTCCATTTTACTTGAAAGTGTGGCCTTTATCAACCCGTTGTTGTCCAGCTTGGACAGTTCCTTTACCCGATCCATGCTGAGGTTCAGCGCCTTTGCCATCCGCTCGCCGTATTCGGAGTCGGCTAAGTAGCAGTGCACCGCATGGCGGTATTTGATGTTTTCGGTAACAGGGGTGATGTCTGCGGCGGTGTTATCGATGAGGATCTGTTTCTTATCTTCCGTGAGCACGCGCCACAGGTTTCCGCCCGCGCGGAAGCAATCGTCGGTGGGATCGTCCTTGGGATCGTAGCGCCATACCGCGCCTTCCACCGGAAGGGGCGGCTCCGCAACCTCGGGCTGCGCGGTCCAGTAGCCGGCGCTGTTGGGAGAGTACGCGGGAGCGGCGCCATAGTTGCCGTCCATGCGCATTGCGCCGTCGCGGTGGTACTCGTTCACCTCGCACTTGGCGCGGTTGACCGGGATCAGGTTGTGGTTGACGCCCAGGCGGTAGCGTTGCGCATCGCCGTAAGAAAACAACCTGCCCTGCAGAAAGCGGTCTGGCGAAAAACCGATGCCCGGGACGACGTGCGCAGGCGTAAACGCGGATTGCTCGACCTCCGCAAAGTAATTCTCCGGGTTGCGGTTCAACTCCAGCTCACCCACCTCGATCAGGGGGAATTCCTTGTGGCGCCAGATCTTGGTGATATCGAACGGATTTTCATAGTGGTTCTTCGCCTGCTCCTCGGTCATAACCTGAATGTACATGGTCCATTTCGGATAATCGCCCCGCTCTATGGCCTCGAACAGATCCTTGCCGTGGTATTCCCGGTCCATGCCGTTGATTTTGGCCGCCTCGACGTTACTCAGGTTCTTGATGCCCTGCCGGGTTTTGAAATGAAACTTGCACCAGACGCGCTCGTTCTTTTCATTATACAAAGAGAACGTATGCTCGCCAAAGAAGTGCATGTGGCGGAAGGACGCGGGGATGCCGCGGTCGCTCATCACGATGGTGATCTGGTGGAAGCACTCGGGCAAAAGCGTCCAAAAATCCCAGTTGTTCTGGGCGGAACGGCGGCCCGTATGCGGATCGCGCTTGACCGCGCGGTTCAGGTCGGAAAAGTTATGCACGTCACGGATGAAGAATGTAGGCGTATTGTTGCCGACCAGGTCCCAGTTGCCTTCTTCCGTATAAAACTTGACTGCCACGCCGCGGATGTCGCGCTCACAGTCCGCCGCGCCCCGCTCGCCCGCCACGGTGGAAAAGCGAAGGAACAGATCGGTCTCCTTGCCCGGCTGGAGAACCTTGGCCTTCGTGTATTTGGAAATATCGTGCGTTACCGTCAGTTTGCCGTAAGCACCCCAGCCCTTGGCGTGCATGCGCCGCTCGGGGATGACCTCGCGGTTGAAATGCGCCATTTTTTCCATCAGCCAGACGTCCTGCATGACGACCGGCCCGCGGGGGCCAGCGGTGATGGAGTTTTCGTTGTCGGCGACAGGCGCGCCCACCTCATTGGTCAGCTTTTTGTACTCATCCATGTTTTATACCTCCTTCAAATTAAGATATTATATCAACAAGCCCCGCCATTCCTGACAGGTGCCTGTCAATAGCCGGACTTTCGATCCGTTTAGATGGAAGCGCATATACACAGAATCCACACGTACGCGCAGGTCTTTGGGATCATCAGCATGCCCAGCTTCCGGTTCATATTTACAAAGAGCACCACCGGAATATAAAAGGCGAAGCTGAGCGCAATGGCGAGCCACATCCAGCGTAAACCCGGAGCCGATTGCGCTTGGACGCCCCAAAGAATGCCCACAGCAATACCCAGCAGCAAAAAAGGGACGTTGCGGTAGATGGCCCAGTTCACCGGGGGCGCCTCGCCGTACCAGCAATTTTGGCTGGAAAAGCACAGCATGACGCGCGAAGCGGCCAATACGTATATAACAGCCGTCCAGTCCCGCGCGGAAGCGAAGGGAAACAGGGAAACCCCGATATGCCAGAGCAGCACGTAGAATATTGTCATGGTGAGCGACGTAATCAGCTTCCCCAGCCCCATGGCCTTTCTTAGCTGTTGTTCCTCACCCGTCACGGCTGCGGCGATACGCGGCGCAAGGTGGAACATATCGCCGAAAGCCAGCACAAGCGCCATGACCCCGGCAAGCGTCTGCGCCCATTTGGACGCGTTTGTTAAAATAAAGACGCCAATTGTAAGCGCCAGGCAAAGATATCCGATATCGAATACGGCTTCAAACCAGCCGAAGATACGTTTCTGCGGCATTACCGCGGTTTCGCAGGCGTTTTTGCTCATGGTGCGGCCTATTGCTTTCTGGGTTTTGCAATGGAAAGGATATGCGCCGTTACGGCAATGCCGACCAGCGCCAGGCAGCATATTATCCAGGCCGTCCGGATGTGAAACGCGGAAATCAGAAGCATTGTCCACAGAAAGATCAGGCTTATTGCCACCGTTTTCCCGGGTAGTCCTTTTTTGTCCTCGTAATTTCGAATATATTCGTTGACAAAAGGAATTTTCATTACGCACGCATGCAATTTCGGGGTGGATACGAAGCAGCCGGCGGCGGCCAGAACGAAAGGCGTAGTCGGCCATACCGGAAGCACCAGGCCGACTGCACCCATCGCCAACAGCAGGAACCCTGCACCCGCAAGTAATACGTTTTTCAGGTTCATTTCAAACCGCCCTCCAGATCAGAAATAGAGTTTGCTCCGGTTTTGGCGACGTGCCTGCGGTTGGGGTTCTGTGGAAACCATCCCTTTTTGACTCGCTCCTCCTGATGCCTCAGCTCCCCGATGCTCCACAGCATAGTAAAGCCCAGCACCGCCAGTATGGCGGAAAAGACAGCCTGCGTAATGAAAAGGGACGCAGTACAGCACAGTAGCCCGCCAGCCAGAAACACGGGCCAGATTTTGCTGGAGAAATAATATTCACACTTAATGACGATGGGATGGAAAGCGCCAATGATTAAAAATGCCATAGCTCCAATAACAACGCCTGACCAATGCATATAAAGCCTCCGTTAATGGGACCTGTTACTAATAAATATATAGTTCGGCATGCCGCTTGTCAATAGGCGCAGGAAAAATGAATATAAACATGTCGCCGCAAACTTAAAAAAAGCAGGCTGCAATCTTAATTGCGAAGCCTTGCAGTTTGACAAAAGTAATTATATTACTTTAAAAATATATAAATGCATTAAAGTAAAAATATTTTATATATAGATTAAACTGATTTACATACTAATAAATGGTTGACGTGTGGATGTTTTTGCATTAATCTATTAACAGAGTGAATTGATTAACAGAGCGTATATACTCTAAAGCGGCAAGAGGGCGGACAGCAAACAAAAATGAGAGGTGCATTAGGCAAAAACAATAGTGATTTGACCGAAATAAACCGCTCTGCTGTTGTAAAGACATTACAAAAGCAAGAGGTGTGTTCCCGGGCAGACATTGCCAGACAAACGGGCCTTACCCAAGCGGCTATTACAAAAATAGTGGCGTCGATGATGGAAATGGGCATTGTAGTCGAGGTAGGGATCATAACAGGCAGCGACAACCGCCGTTCAATAGGGCTTAGGCTGAACGCCGACAGACATCAGATCATTGGGGTAAAGTTTGCAAGACAGATGTTCGCAGTAGGCGTGTTCGATATTTCGGGTAAAATATACATCCAAACCGAAACAAAATATTCACTTGCGGAAGATCCCCCAAATGTGCTTTCTGCTATGAAAAAGCAGATACACGATATGCTGAAGAAATATGAAAATGTAGTATCCATCGGTCTTGCCGTTCCGGGGCCTTACTTGCGGGATGAAGGACGTATTGCGGTAGTAACTCAAATGTCCGCTTGGCACACGATCAATTTTATTGAGGAATTCAAGGAAGAGTTCAACAAGCCTGTTTTTATAGAGCATGACGCAAACGCGGGTGCGCTGGCCGAATGGCTGTTTGGAGGGCATGCCCAGCCTCTGAGCACGCTGGCCTATTTCTTGGTAGGCGATGGCGTAGGCTCCGGTATTATTGAGCGCGGCAGCCTTTTTCTGGGTGTGCAGGGTACCGCATGCGAAACCGGGCATATTAGTGTGGACGCCCACGGCCCACGCTGTGAATGCGGCAACTATGGCTGCCTTGAGATGTATTGCTCGGCTCCGGCCATATTGAAGAAAGCGCAGAAGCATGTGCCGGAATGCCTTCCCAGCGGAAATCCGCAAAGCAGCGACGCCTGCAACGCCGTTTTTGAAGCGGCTCGTGCCGGCAATCAAAAAGCGCGGGACGTGGTGCGGGAGACGGCGGAGTATATCGGTTACGGCTGTGTTACGCTGATAAATGCCTATAACCCCGACATTATCATCATTGGCGACGTCGTATCTCAGGGAGGGGACTTGTTGATGCCTACTATTCAGGAAGTGGTTAAGCAGCGCGTTATTCCTGAACTGCATGCCAAGGTACAGATTAAAATAACCGGCCTCAAGATAGATCCCACCCTCTATGGTGCAGCCGCCACAGCAACGGATAAGGTGCTGCAACTGCCCAGTATGTTTTCGGCGGCTGGCACAGGGGGGAATGACAAATAATTACTCCCGAAACTATGCAATATAAAATGGTCTTTTGTGATATTGACGGAACGCTCTTAGACTCAAAAAATCGTATTTCACGGGGTACGAGACAAAAAATACAGGAACTCTATCGTATCGGCATACCTTTTATACTTGTATCGGCTCGTATGCCTTCTGGAATTTTTCCTTTGCAGCGCGAATTGGGAATAAAGGCGCCCATCGTTTGCTACAGCGGCGCGCTTATCCTCAATGAATGCGGGGATCCGGTCAAAACCGCTGGCATCGACCATGAAAGAGCGATCCTCATTGACGCGTTCGTTAAAAGAGAATGGAAACATGTTTGTTGCAGCGCCTATTGTCACCATGACTGGATTTCAGACAATATTTATGACAAATGGATAGTGCAGGAACAAAGCATCACGGCGTCGGTGCCGAAAGAAGGCAGGATTTCTGATTTCATCCCACAAAAAGGACATATACATAAGTTTTTGTGTATGGGGGAAGCGGAAGCGATCGCGGACCTCAGCAGTGCACTTAAAGAACAATTCTCCGGGCTTTCCGTTTACCGCTCAAAAGACACTTATCTTGAAATTATGGACGGAGCCATCTCCAAATCCAGCGCGATCAAATATCTTTGCAAGGACTATGATATTCCCATTGAAGCTACCGTATCTTTTGGTGACAATTTCAACGACGTGGATATGCTGCTTGCCACCGGTACCTGCTTTGCAATGGGTAACGCGCCGGCAGAGGTAAAAAGACAGGCGCGAAATATTACGTTGGACAACGACCACCAGGGTGTGCTCGCGGGACTTAAACGGTTGAATTTTGCAGAAAAGCGCATATAGTATTTGCTTGCAAAAATGCAAGCGTATGGGGAGTGTGGTTATGGAACATCCTTTGATCCTACAAATGCAGGGCATTACCAAACTCTTTCCGGGCGTGCGTGCGCTCGACGATGTGACGCTGGAGGTACATCGAGGCGAAATTCACGCAGTTTGCGGCGAGAATGGCGCGGGGAAATCAACCTTGATGAAGGTCCTTTCCGGTGTTTATCCTCACGGCTCCTATGAAGGCAAAATCATCTACATGGGCAGTGAAGTTGCTTTCAAGGACATCAAAGAATCCGAGAGTGCCGGTATCGTGATTATTCACCAAGAGCTGACAATGATTCCGGAGCTGTCTATAGCCGAAAACATCTTTCTGGGAAACGAGATCGTAAAACACGGATTGATTGACTGGGATGCAGCACGGCAGCGTACGGTAGAACTGCTTGCGCGGGTGGGGCTGGAGATAGACCCCAACATCCTGATCAAGCACTTGGGCGTAGGCCAGCAGCAATTGGTGGAAATCGCGAAGGCGCTTTCCAAAAATGTCAAGCTGCTGATCCTCGATGAGCCGACCTCCGCGCTCAACGAGGCCGACGCCGCGAACTTGTTTGATCTCATGCGCGGCTTAAAAAGCCGGGACATCACCTGTATCATGATTTCGCACAAGCTCAGCGAGATCGCGGCGATATCCGACGCCGTCACGGTACTCCGCGATGGCCGCGCTGTCGAAACCTACGCCGTCGAAGCGGGGCATGTCGATGAGAACCGCATCATTCGCTCTATGGTAGGGCGCTCCATCGAAAACCGCTATCCCCCTCACGAGTCGAATCCCGGCGAGATAATCTTCGAGGTGTCCGACTGGCGGGTGGAAGACCCCAATATTCCCGGCCGGCTGGTATGCAAGAACTCCAGCTTCTTTGTCAGAGCAGGAGAGATCGTCGGCTTCGCCGGTCTTATGGGCGCGGGAAGAACTGAGCTTATGCGGTCCATCTTCGGGCAAAACTATGGCGTCTACCTTGGCGGCTCTATCAAAATCAGGGGCAAGGAGATTCGCGTTGCCTCGGTTGCTTCCGCCATCCGGCAGGGCATCGCCTATGTGCCCGAGGACCGCAAGATGTTGGGGCTCAATCTGATAGACAGTATCCGCGTTACAACCGTGTCGGCAAACCTAAAGGCTATTTTGCGCGGCAGGCTCCTTGATTTGGACCGGGAATTCCAGGTTGCCGAACGGTACCGCCGCACCTTAAATGTCAAGACGCACAGCGTTGACCTCGGCGTGGCCACCCTGTCCGGCGGGAACCAGCAAAAGGTTGTTCTGGGCAAATGGATGTTTACAGAGCCGGATGTTCTGATTCTTGACGAGCCCACCCGCGGGATCGACGTTGGCGCCAAGTACGAAATCTATCGCCTGATTCATGAGCTTGCGGACCAGGGAAAAGCAGTCATTATCATTTCCTCCGAGCTGCCCGAACTGCTTGGCGTATCGGACAGAATCTACACCATTTTTGAGGGCAGCATAACGGGCGTGTTTGACCGCCAGGAAGCCAATCAGGAAAAACTCATGAGAATTATGACAAACACCTCGGCGCTGGAATCTAACGCAGGAAAGGAAGAGAAGGCGTTATGAAATATATTAAGAAAGTATTTGGCGGTGGGCTGCGGCAATACAGTATGGTGATCGCCTTAGTGGTGCTTACCATCGTCTTTAATATTGCTTCGGAAGGGAGAATGATTACCTCCTCCAACTTTCAGAACCTGATATCCGGCAATGCGTATGTGTTGGTGCTGGCAATTGGAATGCTGATGGTTATCGTGATCGGTCAGATCGATCTATCCGTCGGCTCGGTGGCCGGATTCTCGGGAATGATGATGGCTCTTGCGGCGCGGGATCTTGGGTTGCCGTGGTGGCTCGCGGTGCTTCTCAGCCTTGCAATCGGCGCTGCGGCTGGAGCGTGGCAGGGGTTCTGGCTGTCTAAGCTCGCTATCCCCGGCTTTATTACAACATTGGGCGGCATGATGATTTTCCGCGGCGGCGTCATCTGGATTTCAAAGTCGATCTCGGTGCCGGCGCCGGTGGAACTCAAAGTGTTCGGCGCGGGATATTTGCCCGAGTGGGGGCCCGCTTTCACAGGAATGAACAACTCGACGCTGCTGCTGGGCATCATCGCGATTGTCGCTTTCGCCTTTGCGCAACTGCGCAAGCGCAACCGCTCGGCAAAGCTGACCGGAAAAACAGAGGAGCTTTGGCCGGTGGTGGTTCGGATTGCCTTGATCGGCGTGGCCATTGGCTACTTAACATGGATTTTTGGTACCGGGCGCCCCGGCACATCCTTTCCTGTGCCGGGCCTGATTCTCGTTATTTTGGTCATCATCTACCACATCATCACCCAGCGCACCAGGTTTGGGCGCCACATCTATGCTGTCGGAGGCAACAAAAGCGCGGCCGCGCTGTCCGGCGTTAATGTCCAGAAGACCTATTTCCTCACTATGCTCAATATGTCCATGCTTGCGGCCTTGGCCGGAATCATGTTTGTGGGCCGCTCAACCGCGGCCGGTCCGTCGGATGGCATCGGATGGGAATTGGACGCCATTGCGTCGGTCTTTATCGGCGGCGCTGCCGTTTCGGGTGGTGTCGGCACTGTTCTCGCCACGATGGTTGGGGGACTGGTGATGGCCGTCCTCAACTCCGGGCTGATGCTCATGGGCGTTGGGGCTGACCGCACGCAGGTTATTAAGGGCTTTGTGCTGCTTGTTGCGGTTGCCTTCGATGTTTTCAACAAGCAACAGGGCCGTCAATCCATCATAGGGAGGCTGTTTCCCGCAAAGGAAAGCGTACCCCAGGGACACATATCCCACGAAGCCAAACCCCAGGAAGGTACCCCTGCCGACAGCGGTTCCTGACAGACTGATGGCCGGGCTTTGCATATTAGTCGACGGACTTAAAACGGGAGGTTAGATATGAAAATGAAAAAACGCCTATCTCTGTTCCTCGTGGCAACCCTCCTCGTGGCAATGGTACTGACAGGCTGCGGCGGAGGACGCCAAGACACTTCCGCGCCCGCTGCTCCGCCCGCAGCTCCGGACGCCCCGGCTGCCCCCGCTCCCGCTTCAGACAGCGCCGGGTTTGCCGCAGACGCAGTCATCGGTGTTGCGCTGCCCTGGCTCGGCACCCAGAACTGGGCGGAAGCGGATCAGATGTTTAGAACCCAATTGGAGGCTGCGGGCTTCAAGCCGATCGTCCAGCACGCCGACAACAAGGTTCCCCAGCAGCAACAGCAGATCGAGTCGATGATTCAGAATGGCGCCAAGGTAATCGTCGTCGGCCCCGTTGACGGTTCCCAGCTTGGGGCGGTTCTGGAAGAAGCGGCGGCGGCCGGCATCTACATCATCGGGTATGACCGCCTCCTTGAGAACACCACCGGCGTTGACGGCGTGGTACAGTTCGGCAGCATCAAGACCGGCGAGCTGCAAGGACAGGCTCTGCTGGACGGATTGGCTGCCCAAAAGGGCGAGGGTCCCTACAACATCGAGTTGTTCGGCGGCGGCCCTGCCGACCCCAACGCTCCCAACTTTTTCAAGGGCGCCATGACGGTGCTCCAGCCCAAGATTGACGACGGTACGCTGGTTGTGGTATCGGGACAAACGGATTTCACCCAGTGCGCCACTTTGGACTGGGACAACTCCAAAGCGCAGGCCCGTATGGACTCCCTCCTCTCCGGATTCTACTCGGATAAGGAAATCCACGGCGTCCTCTCCCCCAACGACGGCATCGCCCGCGCGATCATTACCGCATCTGAGCACGCCGGCCAGCAGATTCCCGTTGTTTCGGGCCTCGATGCTGAGAACGAGTCGGTTGAGTGGGTTTGGTCGGGCAGACAGTACTCAACCGTAGCCAAGCCGACCGACGTTCTCGTGAGCAAGACAATTGAGATAATCAAGTCGCTGCAAGCAGGCAGCGGTATGCCCACGCCTGACACAAGCGTGAACAATGGCAAGAAGGACGTTGGCCTCTACGAGCTTCCTCCCCTCGTTGTCACCAAGGAAAATGCCAAAGAGGCATTCGCGAATGACCCCGGCCGCTTGGAGCTCCTGAAATAAGAAATCCTAAATTCTTGCAAAGGGACGGCGGGGGATATTCCCCTGCCGTCCGGCTTGCAGCCACGAAAATTTTTGCTGAACATCGGTGCGGTTTGCGATTTGGGCGTTCGCTATGCGTATGTGCTCAGCGACGTGACCGCGCCGCCGGCGAGGTCGCCATGTAGGCGAAGCGCAGCTCCGGGATTTCACCGAATTTGCCAACACACACGGTCGCCGTATGCGCTCAAAAGCGCGGAGGGATACCGGCTATGCCCACAATAAGCACGGTCAGGGACTTTCTTGACAGAAAAAGGGGATGACTATGAAACGCAGCGAGATTAACATAGCTCTGTTGGAAATGGAGGCTTTCATAAACGAATATCGTTTTGCCCTGCCGCCTTTTTGTAACTTTACGCCGGAGGACTGGAAAGCCAAGGGCCGCGACTACGACGAAATCCGCGACAACATGCTGGGCTGGGATATTACCGACTACGGCCTGGGCGACTTTAACAAGGTCGGCTTTTCGCTCATTACGATCCGCAACGGCAATCTTGCCATGAAGGATAAATACGCCAAGACCTACGCCGAAAAGCTGCTCTATCTGCGGGAAGGACAATACGCTCCCATGCACTTCCACTGGAACAAGATGGAGGATATCATCAACCGTGGCGGCGGCAATGTCCTGATCCGCGTCTACAACTCCACCCCCGGCGAGGAGCTGGACGAGACCGGGGAGGTGCGCGTCCGCCTGGATGGGCGGGAA
>JAFABA010000097.1 GCA_023426265.1 Bacillota bacterium | reverse complement strand
TCTATCAGGATGTCCTTCTTTGTGCAACCACGGCTTCCACAATTGACAAAGTGCTGTTGGAGAATGTGAAGAATGAATGCGATGCCTTTTTTGCAGGCGAAAAAACAGCCGAGCAGACTGCCGCCGCGATTGCCGAGCGCACACAGGCATACCTTACGGAATAAACAGCGGCAGACGCGCACAGCGCTCATGTTCCTCGCCCCCAGCTTGGCAGGCGTCCTTATTTTGGTGCTTGTGCCGTTCGGGGATGCTGTTCGCCGGTCATTTTTCACGGCGATGAGCGGCGAGTTTGTAGGGCTGAAGAATTATGAAGCCGTGCTCCAGAATGAGGCGTTCAGGCTTGCCGCTCAAAATACGCTCCGCTTTATTGCAGCCTGCATACCTGTGCTGCTCGCGCTTTCGCTGCTGCTTGCGGTAATGATTCGGGCGGTACGGCGCAGAGGAGAGCTCTACAAGACGGCGTTCTTGCTGCCCATTGCAATTCCGGTCGCATCTGTCGTGCTGCTTTGGACGGTCTTCTTCCACGAAAAAGGTATGCTTTCCGGCCTGGTGGAAGCGTTTGGCGGTACACGGGCGGATTGGATGAATTCGGACGCCGCATTCAATATCCTTGTCCTGAGCTATCTTTGGAAAAATGCGGGATATAATATGGTGCTGTTCCTTGCGGGGCTGGGCGGAATATCGCCCAGCCTCTATGAGGCCGCACGTGTGGACGGCGCAGGCGCCTGGTCCCTGTTCCGCCATATTACGCTGCCATCCTTGCTTCCAACGCTGTTTACGGTTGCGGTCCTGTCGCTTCTCAACTCATTTAAAGTATTTCGCGAAGCGTTTCTCGTTGCGGGGAATTACCCGCACAAGAGCATGTACATGCTCCAGCATCTGTTCAACAATTGGTTTACCGCGCTGGATATTCAAAAGCTATGCGCCGCCGCGGTACTCGTTGCGCTGGTTATTCTGGCCCTGGTTTTGCTGCTGCAAAAGCTTTGGGGGAACGAGGAGCTCTCTTGATTAAAAAAATCGTTGCTGTTATCAAGAAACATTCGGCAGAGACCGTACTGCTTTTACTTGCATTGTTTGTGGCGGTTCCGCTTTGGATGCTGTTTTCCGGCTCCTTTATGAGTCCGGGTGAATTGGCTGAAACAATAGGGCCGGTAATCGCGGATACCAGCGGTATCGCGAGCTGGCCGCTCCTGCCGCAATATCCCACGCTCCAGCCCATGGTGGAGCTGCTCTTGGATTCCCCCGCGTTTTTTAAAATGTTTTGGAACACATGCCTGCTTGTATTTCCCATTCTTGCAGGACAGCTCGTTGTCGCCGTACCCGCCGCATGGGCGTTTGCCCGGTATTCCTTCCGGGGGAAAAAACTGCTGTTTACCCTCTACATCGTACTGATGCTGATGCCGTTCCAGGTAACGATGGTATCAAGTTTTTTGGTGCTGGATGGGTTGTCTCTGCTGAATTCGCGCGCTGCGGTCATTTTACCCGCTGTTTTTTCCACATTCCCGGTCTTCCTTATGGTAAAGTTTTTTGCCTCCATTCCCAAAACCGTGCTGGAGGCCGCCGAGATTGACGGCGCAAACGCATGGGCCGCATTTTGGTACATCGGCCTTCCCCTCGGCATGCCGGGAGTAATTTCTGCCCTCGTCCTTGGATTTTTGGAATATTGGAACGCGATAGAAGCGCCCTTGACATTTTTACAGGATCAATCGCTTTGGCCGCTTTCGCTCTATCTTCCTGGCATCGTTGCAGACAAAGCGGGGGTCTCCCTTATGGCTTCCATTATCATGATGCTGCCCGCCCTTCTGATTTTTCTGCTGGGTCAGAGGAATCTCGAACAGGGCATCCGGGCTTCGGGACTAAAGGAGTAGTTTAATGCTGGAACTCGCAAGACAAATTCGGGAAACGGTAGAAAGCGGCTGGAAGGGTATGCGCAATGCGTCTGCCGAACCTAAGGCCGCGCTGGAACGCAAGGCAGCAAAGCTGCTTGCCGGATTTTTTGTGCTGATGCTTGTGTTTACAGTCCTCTCCCGGGTGGCGGACTCGCTGACAGTTGCCAAGGTGCAGGTTACTTCCCCTCAAAATGCCGCACTTATGTATGAGGTTGAAGCGGACGGCGTGATTGAATCCAAAAAAGAGATTTCCATTCCTGCCCAGGAAGGGCTTCGGATACTTGATGTTCCGGTGGAAGAAGGGCAGGAGGTAAGAAAAGGGGATCTCCTTATAGAATTTGATGCGAAGGATATTGAAAAACAATTGCTGCAGGCCGAAGATGAACTCCAAAAATTGATCTTGCAGCAGAAGCAGCAGAAGCTGGACGCTTCTTCCGGATCGGAGACGTTGAGCCGGGAACAATCGCTTCAAGCGGCGCAGGAAGACTACGATGCCGCAGTACAAAGTGCAGCGCTTGCCGTCTACCGTGCCCAGCAAGATCTCATACAGGCCAGAGAAGCGTATAAAGCTGCAAAAGCAGAAGCAGGCCACTTAGACGACGCTTCCCGTCAAAACGCAATCGACAGCGCCAAAGCAGCGCTAAATTCAACACAGCGGAACTATGACGATACCGTATATTCCCGTACTACTGCGCTGCGGGACGAGCAGCGGAAAGTGGAAGATGCGCAGGCGGACTTGGCTGCCGCGGAGGCTACGGGAGATGCAGCGGCTATCGCCGCCGCGCAAACTGTGCTTGACCGCGCCCGGGAAGACCAGAACACCGTATCCGCGCATTGGGAGGAAGCCCTTGCCCGCGCCCAGGCGGACCTGGAACAGGCGCAAAGAGCGCTGCAGACCGCCCAAAATGGAACGGGCAGCGACGATCTGCCATCGCTTGAAACCGCCCGCCGGGCGGTAGAGAATGCGGAACGGGCCCTGCAAGATGCGATAGAAAATCAAACGGCGCAGGAGCTTACGGCGCAGCGCGCCATAGAAAACGCGCAGACGCAGCTTGACAGCGCGGAAAGGGATGCGGAAAACCATGCGGCAAAAGCAGAGTATCAACAACAAAGCCTGGATATCGATATCCACGCAAAACAGCGGGAAGTGGAAGAATTAAAGGCGCTGTATGAAAACAACGTCCTCACTGCTCCAGAAGACGGCATGCTGCTTTCCTTTTCCATCGAAGTGGGGCAGCGTACAAATGGGGAAGAGGTGGTACGCCTGGCAGCGCAAAACAGCGGCTATAAGTTCCGTACGCAACTCGGCGATGAGGAAGCGGACCATGTTGCGTTAGGGGATGAGATTGCGCTGACGATAGACGGCAGGCCCATGCCGGTCAAAGCGAAAATCGAAAGTCTGAGCCTTAATTATGCAAATAAAACGGCTGAACTCACCGCCACATTGCCGGAGGGCTCTTACCTTTCGGGTGAAAGCGCTACCATGAACGTCTGGAAGCGGAGCAAGAACTATAACGCCTGCCTGCCCATCTCTGCTATCAGGCAGGATTCCGGCGGAGAGTATATTCTAATTGTACACGAGACCAATACCGTATTGGGCAAGGAGCTTGTCGTTTCCCGTATCAACGTTATAGTGGCAGACCGGGATGCCACAACGGTTGCGGTGTCTGGGGGCATAGGCCCTGAGGATAGAGTGATCGTTTCCAGCAGCAAACCGATCAATATTGGAGACCGCATCAGGGTAACGGAAAAATGAAGAACACATCGAATAAGAATCGCTATTTGATTTTTCTTGCCCTTTCTTTTGCGGCGACCTTCCTGTTTTGCGGGGCATTGGGGCAGTATGAGCAGTTCTCCTTACAAGCCGAAAACGTACATGTACGCCTCAAAGAACCGGCGTTCACCATAGAGTCCATAAACGCCGGCCTTGACAACTCTCTTAAAAATGGGGGAGAGGTCGCGGATGCCGCAATCTGGAATGAAGCTGAAAGCCAGACGGTGACAGGCGTTCTTAACAGGCCGGGTGTGTTTTGCGTCCTGACGGTTTACGGGAATCCAGCCCTTTTTTATAATGCGTCCTTTGTAACAGGCACATATCCCTTACGTGGCGATGAAATCGGCTGTGCGCTTGATGAACAGGCGGCATACCTGCTGTTTGGGAGCCCGGATGCGGTTGGCAATACGATTCATTATGAAGGGAGCGCCTATCTTGTCCGCGGCGTGTTTTCCGGCATGGATGGGGTCATCGTGGTCCAGTCGGATGAAAAAAGCGCGCGGACGTTTCAGGCAGCAGCGTTTCGTGTGGGCCAGAATGCCAACGGAAAAGAAGCCGTCAGCACTTTCCTTTATGGTTCACTGGGAGCCGGCGACGTGATCGTCGATTTGCCGTTTGTTGCAACGCTGATCAAAACCCTTTCTTTATTGCCAGCCTTTGTAATGATCGTACTGCTGTTTATCCGGATTATGTCGGATGCCTATCGCCTGCGAAAAACGCCGCTTTATTCCCTGTTGGCAACTGCCGCCGCTGTCTTATGTACCGCGCTCCTTCTATACGGTGCGGATATTCCCTTTGCTATCCCGGAACGGTTTATTCCAACCAAGTGGTCCGATTTTGCGTTCTGGTCCCGGCTCATTGCGCAGGCAAAGGAAGGTGTCGGTGAGATCCGCTCGCTACCGCCGTTGTTCGGAGATTTGCTGCGTGTAAACAGCGCGATTGGATGCGCGATTTTTTCGTGCGCTTCGGTTGGATTTTTTATAGGCGCTTATGCGGTCAGGCCCAGTTTGACTGCGAGGCAATGGTTCTGTTCCGTGTTAACTATTCTTGTAGTAACGTTTGTATCTCTGCTGATTGTTTCAACGACAAGTGCAGTAGTTGTGGAAGCCAAACGTACGATTTTTGTGACATGGCCCACGGTTCTTACATGCATTAGCCTGATGGAATTACGAGTTAAAAATTCTAAGGCTCTGGACAAGGGCGCTCACAATTTCTAAACCATCCGAACATGCCTTTCACAGAATAAAACATGGCGTATCCGGATAGCGTGTCATTCATGGAACATAAGGTTCTAATCCATGTTTAAGGTCATTAAAGCAATCTCATAAATATAATGGGAAGCTTGGTTAACCACTTGAGCCGCTCATAATAGGCATCCCACTATTCCGCTCATCGTCTATTTATGCATATCCATGGCTGCACCGATGAACACAGGGAGATTTGCTTTACAATCAATGATCATATATATAAAAGGCCGATCGAGATATACAGTCTTCATTTGTTCGGGTTCTATCATGGCGGACCCTGTAAGCATCTCTACTACAGTAGAAGCTCCGGCCTTTGTACCTTTTTCATCCACAGCAACAAAGGTTTTGTGCAGTACCCGGCTGATGGCGAGGTTGCCCTCTGTTGAGGTTCCAATTCCGGAGAAATCCGAAACAGTGGAATCAAAAGCATCTTTCATACCCATAGCCATGAGGATCTCGCTCATCTCAACGCTGTTTTCGCTCTTGAACTTGGGAATGGCCGCGTTAACCGGAACACTCCTTGCAGCGGCAAGGATTCCTGCCAGCTTCTCGCCGGTTAGAGAATCGATATACGCCGCAACGCTTATGTCCTCATCGGGCAACAAGGCGGCAAAAGCATACTTTTGGTCGGCATAGTATTTCATGAAACCCTCGGCGTTGGTATCCTCCAAGTATTGATACTCCGTGGAATACATCAGTTCTACATCCTGTTCCGTCCCGTCCTCTTTTGTGAATACCCCGTCGTGCACCTGATTTTCGAAATAGATGTTCTGCCACTCGGCATCAAAGGCGAGGGCGTTGACAAGGTACATCACGGCCTTTTCGGGAATGCTGTCGAGTATATCTTTAATCATGCCGTCGGTATTTTTCTGGACCCAGTTGTTGATGGCGCTGAGTGTTGAGTGATCAAATGGGGCTTTATACAGTCCCGCCCCGTACCAGTTCGCGTTGGCTTGCAGAAAGTCCGGCTCCACAGTAAAGCTCTCAACATCCTTGAACCAGATTGAGTTGGCAACGCTAAGCTTGTATTTATCCCCGGCAGGCAGCGCATTTGTATAAGCATACAGGTACTCGTTCAACTCTTCGACGGATAGCCCGAACACTTCTTCCATTTGGGAAAGCGTTTCGCCCCTTGCTCCGTTTGCGGTCATGGCGAGAGCACAAAGGATGGACAGCGGGGAAATCAGCGTGTCTTTCCCAGCCTCCGCATTTTGTTGAAACAGCCGCACTGCGAGATCTGTTACAGCGACAGCATCCTCTCCGGCGATGTCAATATCCGTGCTGACAGGTTTGGCTTTTATGCCGGCCATCAAATCCGTGGCCTGCACCGCAGGACTGCAGCCGGAGAGGGTGAGCAGCGTGGCCAATGTCAGAGCAAGGCTCAGCGCGGCGGCCAGGATTCGTTTTTTCATATGACGATCTCCTTTTCATGGGCTTCAACTTATTAAACGTAAACACTTGGGAAATAGTTCCCAGGTTCCCTTATCTCCTTTTATGTAATTAAGACGCAACTGCACTTGAAAAAGTTTTCCCTTTATTCGTGTTAAACATAATACGAGGTCAAACACTCGGCAAATTGTGAGTTGTGAGCGTCGGCTACTTTAAGTTCTAGTACGTGCTCAATTCCCCGACTGTTTTTTGGCTAAATAAAATAGTTATGGCATAGATGTGTTCATAACCATGCTTCTCATATTCATCAGGTGTAAAAAAATAATCAACGTCGTATGAATAAATTGAACTTTGAGCAGTCGAAATTTGTATCACCAATGGAATTTCTTTTTCATAAGCAATTTCAGTTGCCTCATTCAAGATTGACGTTACTCTTCCCATTCCTGTAAATTCTTCTACGGGCTCAGAAGAAATTGTTGTTGAGCCACTGTTATGTTCGCTTTGTAATGCCACTCTTAATCCCTCGGCAAGATTTTCGAAATCAAGAGCAAGTCTGCCCTTGCTATCGGAGAATTGATGCCCGCCCCCGCCTGAAATCATCGACCATTTTCCATCTATCAACCGATATGTATTGACTTGAACGCTTTGTATCGTATCATCCAACTTAAAATCATAGATAAGTTGATCGCCATTGTCTCCAAGCAACTTCGCTATATTTTCTTCTTGCTGTGATAGTTCCGCTTTCTCAATATACATGCCTGCTTTTTTAGGCGCGTTGCCACACGCCACAAGGAATAATATAGAGATAACTGCTATGGCGCCCATTATTATTCTCTTCACTTGTATTCCTCCCGGGCAGTAATACGGACGACTAAATTATACCAGTTTGCCCGCGTGTCTTCAATTTGCACTCATAAATTAAATATGTAATCGGAATTTCAGTTCGCTGACAATACCAAGAAGGAGCGCTAGGAGCGTGTCATGTTTTCCCAGGGGAGATAAGCACATTTCATAAGAAAAGCCCAGTTCTCCAAATCAAAAGCAGGGTCCAGAGCCTGAAAGCCGCTTGTACTGGTAGAGCTTAGTATGAGGGCTGCCTCAGTGAGGCAGCCCCTTAAATGCCCTTTATTCAAGTTCGAACGCACCGGTGTAGAGCTGGTAGTACTTGCCCTTTTCTTCGATCAGGTGCGCATGGCTGCCGCGTTCGATGATTTCACCGTGCTCGAGTACCATAATGACGTCGGAATTTTGCACCGTAGAGAGGCGGTGTGCAATCACAAACACCGTGCGTCCCGACATCAGGGCATCCATGCCGCGCTGCACGATGGCCTCGGTACGCGTATCGATGGAGGAAGTCGCCTCGTCGAGTATCATCACCGGCGGGTCGGCGACCGCCGCGCGCGCGATGGCGATAAGCTGCCGCTGCCCCTGCGAAAGGTTGCTGCCGTTGCTCAGCAGCATGGTCTGATACCCTTCGGGCAACCTTGTGATAAAGTCGTGCGCGCCGGCGAGTTCCGCCGCCGCCTCACATTCCGCATCCGTCGCGTCGAGCCTGCCGTAACGGATGTTATCCATGACGGTACCGGTAAACAGGTTCGTATCCTGAAGCACGATGCCGATGGCGCGGCGCAGGTCCGATTTTCTGATTTTGTTGATGTTGATGCCGTCGTAGCGGATCTTTCCGTCCGCAATGTCGTAAAAGCGGTTTAAAAGGTTGGTGATGGTGGTCTTGCCCGCGCCTGTCGCGCCCACGAACGCCACTTTCTGGCCGGGCTCCGCAAACAGCGTAATGTTGTGGAGCACCGGCTTCTCCTTTTCGTAGCCGAAATCCACTTCCTGCAGGCGTACGTCGCCCGCAAGTTTCGTGTAGCGCACCGTGCCGTCGTTAAGAGGCTGCTTCCATGCCCAAAGCCCCGTGTGCTCCCTGCACTCCGCAATCGCGCCGTTGTCCTCCTTGGCGTTGACGAGCGTTACAAGGCCGTTGTCCTCCTCGGGCGCTTCATCAAGCACCGTAAAGATGCGGTCCGCGCCCGCGAGGCCCATGATCACCGCGTTCACCTGCTGGGACACCTGGTTGATGTTGCCCGCAAACTGGCGCGTTATGTTCAAAAACGGAACCACGACGCTGATGCTGAATACAAGCCCCGAAATACTCAGGTTGTGCGCCTTTGTGAGAAGGAATATCCCGCCTGCCATCGCAACCAGAACGTATATGAGGTTGCCGATGTTCATGAGGACCGGGGCAAGGATGTTGGCAAATTTGTTGGCCTGTTCCGAATCGCGGAACAGCTCGTCGTTAATGGCGTCAAAGCCCGCCTTCGTTTCCTTCTCGTGGCAGAACACCTTTACGACTTTTTGGCCGTTCATCATCTCCTCAACAAAACCCTCGGTTTTGCCCAGGGAGCGCTGCTGCTGGATAAAATACTTCGCGGAGTTGCCGCCGATCTTTCTTACCACAACCAGCATGAACACCATGCCGGTAAGCACCACTGCGGTCATCCATACGCTGAAATAGAGCATGATGCTCAAAAGCGTGAGAACCGTGACGGCTGAGATCAGGAGCTGCGGCATGCTTTGGGAGATGAGCTGCCTGAGCGTGTCGATATCGTTGGTGTAATGGCTCATGATGTCGCCGTGCGAATGCGTGTCAAAAAAAACGATGGGCAGGGCCTCCATCTTGTGGAAAAGCCTCTCGCGCATTTTCTTGAGGGAACCCTGTGTGATGACCGCCATCGCGCGGGTGTAGGTGAGCGACGACGCAAGAGAGACCACATACAGCCCCGCGAGGATCAAAACGATCCGCAGGATCTGCGGGCCGACGTGCGCCCAGTCGCCACCCTGATTCTGTTCGAGCACCGCGATAATGTTCTGCATGAAGATGGAGGGTATGGAGGAAACCGCCGCGCTGAACACGATGCATAAGAGCACCAGCGGCAGCACGACGGGATAGAACTGAAACAGCATTTTCAAAAGCCGCTTCGTCGTTCCTTTTTTATACATAGCACCGCGCTTCATTGCCGCTCACCTGCCTTATTCTGGGATTCGTATACCTCACGGTAGATTTCGTTGGTTTTCAAAAGTTCCGCGTGTGTGCCCACAGCCGCGATACCGCCTTTGTCCAGCACCACAATACGGTCGGCGTCCTGCACGGAGGCGACACGCTGCGCGATGATGATCTTTGTGGTATCGGGAATATAATCGCGGAACGCCTTCCTGATCTTTGCGTCGGTATGCGTATCGACGGCGCTGGTGGAATCGTCCAGTATGAGGATCTTCGGCTTCTTCAAAAGCGCGCGCGCGATGCACAGGCGCTGCTTCTGCCCGCCCGAAACGTTGGTGCCTCCCTGCTCAATGTGCGTATTGTAGCCATCGGGAAACTGCGAAATAAAATCGTCCGCCTGGGCAAGGGAGCACGCCTCCTTCAATTCCTCGTCGGTCGCCAGCGGGTTACCCCAGCGCAGGTTTTCGCTTATGGTTCCGGAAAACAGGAGATTGTTCTGCAGCACCACGGAAACCTGGTTGCGCAGCGCACCTATGTCGTAGGCGCGTACGTCGAGCCCGCCTACCCGAACCACCCCTTCCGTGGCGTCGTAAAGGCGCGGGATCAACTGGATGAGCGATGTTTTCGAGGAGCCTGTCCCACCGAGAATGCCGATGGTTTCACCGGACTCGATATGAAGGTCGATGTTTTCAAGCGCCATGCGCTCTGCTTTCTCTGAATAGCGGAAGCTCACGCCGGAAAAATCGATGGATCCGTCCTTCACCTCGCGGACGGGGTGTTCGGGGTTGCGCAGCGTGCTTCTTTCCTGAAGCACCTCCACGATGCGGCGGCCGGATTCGTCCGCGATGGTGATCATCACGAATACCATGGAAAGCATCATCAGGCTCATCAGCGTCTGGAAACTGTAGACCATAAGCGAGGAAAGCTGGCCCACATTGAAGTTGATCCCCTGCGCGGTGATGATGGTGTACGCGCCGAAGGTCAAAATGAACACCATGTTCACATACAGGCAAAACTGCATGATGGGGGCGTTGAACGCAAGGATTTTTTCGGCCCTGGTGAATTCCACGCGCACATCCTCGGCGGCTTTTTCGAACTTCTGCTTTTCATACTCCTCGCGCACGAAGGATTTTACCACGCGGATGCCCTGAATGTTTTCCTGAATGGAGCGATTGAGCGTGTCATACTTGCGGAACACCCTTTTGAAGATCGGAAACGCATTGCGAATGATGAGGTACAGCCCCACACCGAGAACCGGTATCACAACTACAAAGATCAGCGCCAGGCTGCCGCCCATGATAAACGCCATGATGACGGCGAAAATGAGCATCAGCGGGCTTCTGACGGCTACGCGGATGATCATCATGTACGCGTTCTGGACGTTGATCACATCCGTCGTAAGCCTCGTTACAAGTGACGACGAGGAGAACCTGTCGATGTTTTCAAAAGAAAAGGACTGGATGCTGTAAAACATATCCTTCCTGAGGTTGCGCGAGAAGCCGCTCGCCGCCGTGGCGGCTGCCGTGCCCGAAAGCCTGCCGAACACGAGCGAAAAAGCCGCCATTGCCAAAAGCAGCAGTCCATATTTCAAAATGACGTCGATGCCGCAGCCCGCCTTGATCTGGTTGACGAGCTGAGCGGTGATGAAGGGAATAATGCACTCGATCACAACCTCCATCGACACATAAGCCGGCGCCAGAATGGAGGGTTTTTTAAATTCCCTTATGCTTTTTATGAGGACATTCCACATTCCGTTACTTTACTCCTCTTTAACGGCAGGATACATGATCCCGCCAAACTTGGTCTTTTTCTTTGCGCCCGCGAGGTGCGAACCGGCTGTTTTATGGCTTATCTTGACGATTCCCCGCATGCGCCGTCCGCGCCCGTCTCAAACAGCGGGTCGGCTTTAAGAGAATCCAAATGCTCTACAAGCTTTTCTAAAATTCCGCCAAGCTGCGTCTTCTCCTGCCCACTCAAGCATTCGAACATCCGCTCCAGCGTACGGGCATAATGCGCCTTCATCTGGAGCGCCATACCCTTTCCCGCGGGCGTAAGCGCAAGCGCCACCTGCCGCTTATCGCCGCAGCTCTTTGTGCGCTCCACCAAGGATGCTTCCTCCATCTTTTGGAGGATCTCGCTCAAAGCGCCGGAGCTTATCTCAAGCACATCCTGAAGCTCCTTTTGGGTAAGGCCCTCCTGGTTCAAAAGTGTCACGAGAATACGCCGCTGCCCCGCTTTTCCACCCGTTTGGTAATAAAGAAAATGCCCACACGCCCTCAAACGGGACGCCAGAACATGCTCCTGCTGCATTTCTAACACACTCCAACTCTTTTTGCTTTGCACCAAGAATTTAGGTACCAAGCGATATTTTACATCCGAAGCTTCTGTTTCGCAACGGATATTTGAGCTTTTGAGATAAATATTATATTCCTCGGTCAGAGTTGAGATCGGTTTACCGTCAAATACAAATTCGGCCAGTCTGTTGAGAGCGAAACCCTCAACGCAAGTTTTGCTCAATTCCCTGCTATGGGTGCAGGGAGGGGTTTCCAATCATAGTACGTCCGATAGGTACCGTCCCACGTTTACATCTTGATCCCACAGAAGTACCGTCGCATTTCTCGCAAATAATTTTGCCCCCAAGAAGATAATCTTCCTTAAATGCTACGGTGGTTGGTCTGCTGTTGCCGCGCCTTCATTTTACATAACGCAACCTACCAAATAGAAAACTTACAGCATTGTTGACATTTTGCGCAGCCGCTACAATAATAAGCGCTGGTCTTGCCGACAATGTTGAGGCATTTCCGATATTGTTGAAAAGGGTTCGCATGCTTTTATAAATTGCATATTGCCGGCGAAGAAACGGAAAACATCAATGGCTGATCCTGCATGGATAAGGATCAATAACACCGTTGTTATTGGAGGCACGCTTTGGAATATTTATTGGAAGTTGAGGGAGTCTCAAAGGAGTTTCCCGGCGTAAAAGCGCTTAATAATGTCGGCTTTCAGCTCAGGCAGGGTGAAGTACACGCGCTGATGGGTGAAAACGGCGCGGGGAAATCCACTCTTATGAAAATTCTTACCGGCATTTATAAACCGGACAACGGAACCATCCGGCTCAAAGGGAAGCCTTTTGTGCCGGAAAGCCCCAAACATGCCCAGGAAAATGGAATCAGCATGATCTATCAGGAGTTCAACCTGATCCCCGACCTCACCGTTGCTGAAAACGTGTTTGTGGCGCATGAGCCGCGGAAATTCCGGAACCTTTTGATAGACGACGCCAAAATGAACCGCGAGACGCAGGCGCTGCTGGACTCCCTGAACCTCAATATTTCTCCTACGAAACTGGTATCCGAATTGAGCGTTGCGGAAAAGCAGATGGTGGAAATCACCAAGGCGCTCATCGTCAGATCGGATATCCTGATTTTGGATGAACCCACATCCGCCCTGTCCGAGCATGAGGTGCAGAACCTTTTTTCAATCATCCGCAGGCTTTGCGCCCAGGGCGTAGCTGTGGTCTATATCACGCACCGCATGGAGGAGCTGGGCGCCATTGTTGACAGGGTAACGGTCATGCGCGACGGGCACCAAATTGCGACCCACGACTGGAAGGACATGACGATCCCCCAGCTGATCGCATTGATGGTGGGACGCAGCATCACCGAGCAATATCCCGAGCGCCACGCCAAAATCGGCGAGGTGGTACTCGAGGCGAAGCACTTCCAAAATAAAAAACTCAAGGACGTATCGCTGGAGGTGCGCAGCGGCGAGATTTTGGGCCTTGCCGGGCTGATGGGAGCCGGCCGCACGGAGTTTGCCCGCGCCATATTCGGGGCGGACAAGGTCACATCCGGCGAAGTGTCGATGCACGGAAAAAAAGTCACGCTGAAAAACCCGGCGGACGCCGTGAAGAACGGCATTGCCTATCTTTCGGAGGACCGCAAAAAAGACGGCCTGATGCTGGATTTAGAGGTGGATACCAACGTACTGGCCGCAAGCCTCGATTCCTGTGCAACTGCGGGCATTATCAACGATAAGCGCTGTACGGAGGTAGTGGAACAAAAAATAAAAGAGCTTGCCATTAAGACGCCGTCGGCGCGGCAGATCGTGAAGTTCCTTTCCGGCGGCAACCAGCAGAAGGTGCTGATCAGCCGCTGGCTGTGTCGCCATCCGCAGGTCATCATATTCGACGAGCCCACCCGCGGCATCGATGTCGGAGCAAAGTATGAAGTGTATTCCCTGATGAACAAGGTTGCTGAATCCGGGGCTGCCATCATCATGATTTCTTCCGAAATGCCGGAAATATTGGGGATGAGCGACCGCATCATCGTAATGTGCGAAGGCGCGATTACCGGCGAAACGTCCGGGAAAGAGGCCACTCAGGAGCTCATCCTTCGCATGGCCAGCAACCTTGAGAATGAAACGGAGGCTGTTAAATGAAAGGGCTGAATTTCTTGAAGAACCGGCATCTGAACAATGATGCGATGCAAAGGCTAACCGTTGGATTTGCACTGATCCTGATGATGATCATATTTTCCATCGCCAGCCCTTACTTTTTGAAGATTGACAACCTCATGACGATTGCCTTGCAGACGGCAATCACCGGTATCACCGGGTATGGCATGACGTATGTGCTGATATCGTCGGCGGTTGACCTGTCCGTTGGTTCCAGCATCGCGTTCACCAGCGTCGTATGTTCGATGCTGATTGAAGCAAAGGTCAACATGGTGGTGGCAATACTCCTCACGATGGTCGTCGGATGCATTGTGGGCGCGCTCAATGCCACCATGGTGGCAAAGATGAAGATGCCTCCCTTTATTGCGACCCTGGGCGCGCAAATGGCGCTGCGCGGCCTTGCGCTGGCTATGACTGATGCGAAACCCATCTACGTCGAAATTCCGATTTTTAAGCAAATCGCACAGTATCGCCTGTTCGACGTGGTCCCGCTTCCGGTCATCTACATGCTGGTACTGGGTGTGATAGCGTCTTTTATCTTAAGAAAAACAGTAATCGGAAGAAATATCTACGCGGTCGGCTCCAACGAGGAGGCGGCGCGGCTGTCAGGCATTGATGTGACAAAGATCCGTATGTTCGCCTATATGATCTGCGGCGTTATGGCCGCAGTGGCCGGGGTTATCATGACCAGCCGCGTCAATTCGGGCCAACCCTCCATTGCGATCGGCTATGAGGCGAATGCCGTCGCGGCGTCGGTTATCGGCGGGGCGTCGATGCGCGGCGGCCACGGCACAATAAGCGGCACAATCTTAGGCGCGTTCATTCTGGGCGTTCTGATGAATGGCCTGAACCTGATGAACATCAACCAGAACCTGCAGATGTTTGCAACCGGTATCGTGGTTATTCTGGCGGTTTATTTCGATAAGCTGCGCATGATGCGCAACGCGTCCTGATTGATCGCCTTTGGGCTAAATACGAATTTAAGATGTCCCTTAATATAAAGCAACAGGAGGAAATAGGATGAAAAAGGTTCTAGGACTGGCATTGGTTTGGGTTTGCATCGTTTTGCTGGCCGCATGCTCGGCGGGGGCTCCCGCGGCGACGGCTGCGCCCGACGCCGCACCCGGCGCTTCGCCCGCCGCTAATGCGGAAGGCGCCGCCGCCGGTGACGATGAAATCTATATCGCGATGTTCCCGAAAGGCTATGTTGGAGACGTGTGGAAGGCCGTTGAGCGAGGGGCGAAGGACGCCGCTGCCAAATACGGCGTAAAACTCACGGTCGAGGCGCCGGACTCTGAAACGGACGTCGACGGACAGAACAAACTGATTGAAACCGCGATCAACAAAGGCGCAGATGTCATTGCGATCGCACCGCTTGACGACAAGGGAAGCGTTCCGGTTATAGAGCAAGCGCAAAAGGCCGGTATTAAAGTGATTGCGTATAACTCCACATTGGACAGCGATATCCCGCTTACGCAGATCATGACCGACAACAGGCAGATTGGCGATATGGCAGGCGAAGCTCTTGGCAAAGCCATGGGCGGCAAGGGCAAGTATGCAATCATCGGCTCCAACGAGGCGGTTGCCATCGCCCGTGAGCGCTGCGATTTTACCAGGGAGTACATCGAAGCCCACTATCCCGATATGGAGTGCATCACTACCCAGTATACGATGGGCGACCTGAACAAGGCACTGGCCGTTACTTCCGATATCATTACGGCAAATCCGGATATTCAGGGCTTGTATTCCAACAACGAGACGACCAGCATCGCGGTAGCCACCGTTCTGCAGGAAAGAGGTCTGGCGGGCAAGATCGTGCATGTCGGGTTTGACGCCACAAAGCAGACGGCTGTATTCCTTAAGGATGGCACAACCCAGGCCCTCGTAGGGCAGAGGACCTACGATATGGGTTACATCACCGTCGAAAAGGCAATTGCCGCGTATAAGGGCGAGAAGCTTGATCCCACGTACCCGGTTCCCATCGCGCTTGCGACGGTCGACAACATCGACACGGATGACATCAAGATGATGGTTGATCCGATCGCTATGCTCGACGCTCAAAAATAAGACGATAGCCTGAAACAGAATACATATAAATCGCCGATATTCGTATCGGCGATTTCATATTCGCTGCAAAAAGCAGGAAATAATTGGTGTGGACGCCGTGACGGTCATTTCTCGCGTTGCCGGGCGTGATGTGGTATTATATTGTCACCCAGTAGTTCAGGGAAAAGCATATCCTTAAGGTCAAGTGGCGGATGCGCCTTTTTAAAGTCAGAATTTTTCGGAACTTTGGTTACGGATCGCTGTGGATGAGGTGTCTATGATCAAATTATTAATTGCCGATGATGAAAAAAATATAATCCAGTTGATATGTAAATTGCTGGATTTTGAACGGTATCCTATTGAGCTGGTGGGAGAAGCAACCGATGGGCTGACCGCGTTTGAAATGGTACAGACGCTGCAGCCTGATATATTGATTACGGATATTAAAATGCCCTGCCTGAATGGCCTGGACCTGATAGAGAAAATCCGCCAGCTGGGAATTTCCATTCACATCATTGTTATCAGCGGGCACAAAGAGTTTGATTATGCGTACAGTGCCATCAAATACGGCGTGGACGATTTTATCATCAAGCCGATCAACCGTGCCGATCTGAACGATACGATCGGCAAAATCTACACGCAAATCCAAAGCGGGCAGGCGGCGCCCGCGCCTGATGCCGGAAGCGCTTTGCGCCATGGAGCCGAAATGGGGAAAATGCGCGTGCAGCTCATTCTGGACGCTATCGCCGGAGTTAAGCTGCCCGCATCATTGGCGGGGCTCAATAAAAATTATGCCTTCGGGTTTGAGGCGGGCTGTTTTGTAGGCATCTGCATCAAATTGGACTTGCCGGATTTAAACGGGGATTATTCCGCCGTTATGGGAAAATGCCGCAAAACTGCGCGCGAATGCTTTGCCGATTATGCCGTCGATATGGAATTTGCCATTGTGGGCTGCAGGCTGTGGGGCCTTATCAATTTGCGGCATGCAAACGAGGAAAAGCTATATCGCCGCGTTAAAAAGCTATACGAGATGGTGGCTTTGGAACTGGATATCTACAGCCATCTGCTCATATCCATCGGCGTAGGCTGCATTGTGGACACCCACCAGGATATACAGAAAACACTGGATGAGGCGGGGACTTATGCGCGCCTGAAATGCATTTTCAACTCGCCTTGTATTTTTTATTCCGGAAACATGGGCGTTGAAACCGGCGAGGTGCAGCTGCCGGGAATGCTGGGCAATAAGCTTCGTGTCTTAATGGAATCCTGCGACACGAAAGCGATAGGCTCCTGGCTGCAGGCCGTGTTTAAGGAGCCTCCTGCCGAGTACCAGGAGAGGCCCGTTTATGCGTTGGCGCTGATGGACGCTGTGGTGAAAATCTTTTTCTCAATGTGCGATATCCTGGCCGTGCACGTCGACCCGGAAATGCGCCAGCAATGGATGCATGAATTGGATAACGCCCGCGGCCTCGTGCAGACGCTCGAAACGCTGCGCAGGATGATGACGGATGTGATGGAGACCGATTATCAGCAGCGCCTGGAGCGCGAAAGCTATCCCGTTTCCTGCACAAAGGAATATATCGTCAGGCATCTTAACGAGCAGATCAAGCTGGAGGATATCGCGCTCAACGTTCATCTGAGCCCGAGCTACCTTTCCATGCTGTTTAAACGCGAGACGGGCGAAAACATCAGCGATTACATGCAATACCTTCGCATCGAGGAGGCGAAGCGCCTGTTGAAATCCACAAATCTATATGTAAACGAAATCGCCGAGCGCGTGGGTTACACCGATCCAAAGCACTTTTCCAAGCTGTTTAAAAAACAAATCGGTTCCCAGCCGCAGGAGTATCGAAAGCTGTATTCCTGGTGAGAGATATGAAGAATAAGGTTTATGCGGTCAACCTGCAAATCCTGTTGATACTAACGCTCTTGCTGTTGCTGGGGTTGATTGCCTTGCTTGCGGCGGCAGCATGGCTTTACTTTTTGCGCTCGCGCGATACGGCGGTTGCCGCGGCACTTGTATTCTCGGGCATATTGCTGTGCGCAGGCGCTGTGCTGCTGGTTTTGGATTTTTACAAACCGCTTTCCCGCATCCATAACGGCATGAGAATGATCCAAGGCAACAACCACGGCGGCGAAGCGACCGAAGGACGTCTGAAGCGGAAAAATCATTTCGATCAAAGTTTTTTTGATTTGATTATTCAGTTCCAGCAGAAGCGCGAAAACGATTATTCTTTGGAGATGCTCAAAAAGCAGGCGGAACTCAACGCCTTGCAGAGCCAGATAAACCCGCATTTTCTCTACAACACGCTCGACTCCATCCGCGGACAGCTGATGGAGGAGGACCTTATCGACGCGGCTGATATCATCGAATCCCTGTCGAGACTCTTCCGTTATAGCATCAACCCCAAAGCTGTGTACAATACGCTTGAGCAGGAGCTTGACAACATCGAAAACTATATGCGCATTATACGCTATCGCTTTGGCGACCGTTTCATTCTTAAGAAAGTCATAGATCCGCAGACCGACTCGATCTTCAACTGCGAAATCCCCAAGCTGACGCTGCAGCCCATTGTGGAGAATGCGATTCAGCATGGGCTTGAACCAAAGGCGGATAACGGCGTCATTATGATCCGCGCCTTTTTGTCCGACGCCGTCCTGCATATCTCGGTGGAGGACAACGGAATCGGCGTGAAGGCCCCAATGCTGGATGAACTGAACGAAAAGTTCAGCCGGGGCGCCTTGATACAGGAGAAGCAGAGCACGGGGATTGCGCTGGTGAACGTCAATGAGCGTATCCGTCTGCTCTATGGCGCAAAGTACGGGCTGCATGTAAACAGCATGGAGGGGATGGGCACGGAGGTCCATATTTTGCTGCCCGCGTCCGTCGCGCCGGCCATCGGTTATAAAAACGGCGGTGGAACGCCGGAGAAAGCAAAGCGAAATGAAAAAACACCTGCTGGAATTTAAATATGTCACCGCGGGTTCCAACGGCATGCAAACGGTACGGAACCTGAATTTTTCCGTGTTTGAAGGCGAGTATATCGGGCTGATTGGAGCCAGAAGCGCCGTTTCGCAAACCATCTACCGGCTGATGACGGGGGATCAGACCTGCAGCAGGGGAGAAATCATTTACGGCGGATCGCCGTACCATCCAAGCAGGGTGAGCGAGTTCCAGCAGAAAAAGATATTTTGCATATCCTCCCAAAGCAACCTGATCGATATGCAGACCATAGCCGAGAATATATTTTTGAACCATTCCGGCACGAAGCTGTTCAGCTTCGTCAAAAACCGTCTGATGATAAATGAAGCGCAAAGCATCCTCGACAGCTTTGGGCTGCATCTGAGCGCGCAATCGCCCGTATCTTCCTTATCGCCTGCAATGAAGTGCATCGTTGAAATGATAAAGTTCCATGCGCTTGGCGCGAGACTGGTTGTTTTACATGATATCCTGTCGGTAGGCACGGCTTTGGAATATGAACTGTTTTTTCGGGTGGTGGAACGGGTTGCGGCGTCCGGCGCATCGGTGATGCTGCTTTTAAACCGCCATTTCGAGCTGTCCGAGAAGGCGGACAGGCTTATGCTGTTCTCGCGCGAAGGAAGGCTGGTGCGCACGCTCTACCAGGGTGAATATCATGCCGAACAGATCGCTATGTTCCTAAAGGCGGTTTTGGAGCGCAATATTCCGGATGCGAGCGCGGTGAAGGGAAAAGAAGTTTTACGCATCGAGAATCTCTGTGCAAGCGTATACAGGAATATCGACCTGGAGGTGCATGAAAAAGAGGTGCTCGGGCTGTATTATTCGGACAACAGCCTGCCGGACGACCTGCCGCTTGCGATCAGCGGCTCCCGCAATTATACGGGACAAATCTACGTGTGCGGTGAGCCCGTGACCATCAATACCCAGAAGGATGCGATTATGCACGGCATAGGGCTGATACCCGCCGACCCGGGCAGGATATATTTTCCGGATATGACTATGGAGGAAAACACCACGATTCTTTTTGAAAAACGGCTCAGCCGGTTGCCGGGCATTATAGACCATGGCCGGTTAAAATCGCTTTTGCAGGACGGGGAAAGCTATCTGTTGAAGCTGAAAACCGCATTCCCCAGCGCCGGGGACGACGAAGGGATCTATTCGGTGATAACGCGTTTTTTGCTATATCCGTTCCGCGTGGTGTTTGTGATGCACCCCAGCAAGGAAAACGATGTGATCAAAACCAATATGCTCTTCCGCTATATCGAAGAGTCGGCGAGCCGTGGATGTGGAATCATTGTGGCATCCACGCGGATCGAAGAACTCGAAAAAATCTGCACGCGTATCCATGTGCTCTAGCACAGTCACCCTTTGAGCGGCACATCGAGCCGAACCGGCAGCTTATCTAAATTCTTCTTATAACATAAAATTGGACAGAATACGGCCGGCCGCGAAATAGCAGGTACGCTTACTATTTGGTGGCTTTCCTTCTGTTCTAGGGCCGGATTGCTTGAAAAGATGCTCCGGCGATGGTACCATCAATGCGAATTTAGAAGACACACAGGCCATTTTCTGCCTGTGATGCGAAGGGGGAGACGTCGGATGGATCAATACCTGAAAGGGTTCAAGCAGAAGATGGTGGATATGGGGGACGGGGTCTCGATTAACGTTACTTATAGCGGCAGCGGGCCGGCGTTACTGATGCTGCATGGGCATCCGGAAACCCATCTGATGTGGCACAAAATAGCGCCGCGTCTGGCGCAGGAATATACCGTGGTTTTGCCTGACCTGCGCGGGTATGGCGACAGCTCTCATCCGAAGGGGCTTGCGGACCATTCCAATTATTCAAAAAGAACAATGGCAAACGACAACGTCAAGGTGATGAAACACCTTGGGTTCAACGAATTTTATCTGATCGGCCACGACCGCGGGGCGCGGGTGTCGCACAGGCTGGTACTGGATCATCCCGATAAAGTAAAGAAGTGCATATTGCTGGACATCGCTCCTACTTACGATATGTACATGCGGACCGACATGGCGTTTGGCATAGATTATTATCATTGGTTCTTCATGGTTCAACCTCCGGAACTGCCCGAGCGGCTGCTCCAGGGCGACCCGGAATATTTCTTCCGCGGGCTGCTGGGAGGGTTCGGCGGCGATAATGACGGCGGGCGCATCTTCTCGGAGGAGCTTGTACGGGAATATATCAGCAAGCTCTCCACTTCCGAGGGGCTGCACTCCATCTGCGAGGATTACAGGGCCAGCGCCACCATTGACCTTGTGTACGACAAAGAGGACATTAACCGTAAGACGGAGGTCCCTCTGAGGGTTCTGTGCGGCGAGACGGGCTGCCTGCATAAACACTTCGACGTACTGGGCCTTTGGAAGCAGCGCGGCACCAAGGTGGACGGATTTGTCGTCCCTCACTGCGGCCATTATATTGCCGAAGACGCGCCCGAGGTTACGCTGAAAACGATTCTGGACTTTATGCGGGAATAATTCATACGTTCAAATCAAAATCATCTATGCCGTAAAAGCTGTTCAGTTTTGGCTTGCTGTCAATTCCAAACGGTACTCTTGTTTTGCCTGTATGGGACCGGGCATACCGGATTGTGACCGTCTATGTGGGAAAATACGGATCAAATGGCATGGGGGAAAGGTTTGAGGGCTCTGAATTGGCAGAAAGACATCTTGGCCGGATGACATTTGTAAGAATTGAGGGGAACATATGAAATTCAGTTATCAGGTTGCCACGCCGGATTTAAAAATTTCATCCAATGTCACATGCATGCAGGGGGATTTTGAAGAAAATATCGCCAATCTGGCTTCCTTTGGTTACGATTCGGTGGAGCTCATGTCCACCTACCCGCAAAGCATCGACTGGCCGAAAATAAAAGACATTCTTGACCAAAACGGCATGACGGCATCGCTGGTGTGCACCGGCGAGCTTGGCCTGCTGGGCTACACGGTGAGCAACCCGGTACCCGCGCTGCAGCGGCAGTCATTGGGGCGTATCGAAGAGCTCATTGACGTCGCCGGATTTTTTGGCGTTGGAATCAACATTGGCAATACGAAGGGGCAATACAACGATATGGTCCCGCGCGAGCAAACCTACTGTACGGCTATTGAGGGCTTTCGGGAGATTTGTGATTACGCCAAAAAGAAGAATGTCACGGTCGCAATTGAAACGGGCGCGTTTTTCTATATCAATTTCCTCAACACCTGCGCCGAGGCGCGCGAGTTTATTGAAAAGGTGGACAAGGACAACCTTGGTATCATGCTGGATATTTTCCACCTCCATACCGAGGAGAAAAGCATGATCGGTGCGATCGAGCAATATACGCCCATATGCTATCATGTGCATTTGGCGGATAACAACCGCAAGTATCCCGGCGCCGGAGGTTTTGATTTTGGTCGCATAATCGGCGCTTTCCATGCCAGCGGTTATAATGGGGCCTTTACGGTTGAGGTGCGGCAGGTGCCGGATAGTATGACCGCCGCAAAGAAAGCGGCGGAAACGCTGATTCCGGTGTTTGAGCGCGTTTATGGGCGGAAGCCGAGATAAGGCCGTAAGTAAATTGCCCTATGCTGCTGCCGAGCCATCCCGGCGGTGGGGCCGGCTTGAAAAGGCTTATAAAAATTTGACGACCCTGTTCTGAATACATGAGCCGTTTGGTCCGGCGCCCATTGCCGGATACGCGATGAATAGTGAAATCAGTGTTTGCCGCAAATGCCATGAATAAGCCAAAAGGAGAATACAGCATGAAAATCAGCGCGTTTCCAAAGTGCTGGATCGAGGATATATGTGAAGGACGCATGTCGCTGTTTGAGTGGATTGATACTTCGGCACAGTTGGGCTGCGACGGGCTGGAGCTATATCCGGGCTTTTTAAAGGACCATACTTCGGCATATCTCGCCTCCGTACGCGAGGCAATCGAGCGGCGCGGCATGGTGGTATCCATGATGTGTCACTCGCCTGATTTCACCGTTCCGTCCGGGGAGCTATCGGCCCAAATTGACGCGCAGTGCGAGATGATTCGTGTCACTGCCGAGTTGGGCGGCGGGTTCTGCCGTACGCTTTCGGGTCAGCGCCGCCCCGGCCTTGACCGCAAGGAGGCAGTGAACCAGGTGGTCGGCGCCATCAAGGCCTGCCTGCCCACGGCGGAAGAATACGGCGTGGTGCTTGCGATAGAAAACCATTTCAAGGATGGCTACTGGAAATATCCCGAGTTCGCGCAGAAACAGGACGTCTTTATGGAAATCATCAGCCAGATAGACTCCCCCTGGTTTGGCGTGCAGTACGATCCCTCCAATACCATTGTGGCGGGCGAGGACCCCATAGCGCTTTTGGATCTTGTGCTTCCCCGCGTGAAAACCATGCATGCCAGCGACCGCTATCTCGAGGAAGGTTATAAACTGGACGATGTGATGCTCTCCATCGAGCAGACCGGCTATCCTAAAAACCTGTTACATGGCGTCGTGGGCAAAGGAATGAACAATTATCCGCTGATCTTTGAAAAGCTGAAGAGCGCAGGCTACGGCGGCTGGGTCTCCATAGAGGACGGTATTAACGGCATGCACGAAATGAAAGAGTCGGTTGACTATCTGAAAAAGATGCGGGATGTCTATTTCTCATAAGGAGGTGGCAGCAAGGTTGTTTTGAGGATGCGAAGGAAAAGGTTACGCCTGATTACGCAGATGCGTTTTGCTGCATGAGGCTCCCGCATGAGCAAATCGGAGATATCAAAAGACGCACCAACAGGAAGCAAAACAATCCCATAAATTTTGAAGGAGAAAGGTCATGAAGAAGAATAAATTCCAATTTCTTACCTATGCCGGGTTTTATATCGAAACGAGCAAGGATTATCATATTTTGATCGATCCTTATTTGGATGGCAACCCCAATATCCACATCAAATCCGATTCTTTTGAACGCATCGACCTGATTCTGGTCTCACACGGCCCCTTCAACCACGTGGGCGATACCGCCAAGCTGGCGAAAAAGCATGGCTGCCGCGTCCTTTGCCCGGACGACGTCATGTATCACCTGATTGAGGAGGGCGTACCGGCCAAGCAGATTACAAAAATGTGCTGGGGCCTTGCCGTGGAGATCGGCGGTATCCGTATTAAAGCGATTGAAAACCATCACCGCTCGGTCATCAAACTGAAAAACGGCAACTTCGTCTCCTGCCCGCCGGTGTGCTACATCATCACGCTGGAGGACGGCACACGCGTTTACAATTCCGGCGACACCGCGCTGTTCAGCGACATGAAGCTGCAGGGTGAATTGTACCGCCCGCATATCGGCCTCATCAACGTCAGCGGCGACTTTGTGCTGGACCCGGATTATGTTTGCGCCGAGATGAGCCCTTACGAAGCGGCGCTCGCTTCGCAGTGGCTGGGCGTGGAGGTGGTACTGTGCTGCCACTATGTGTCCAAGAGCGACGAAGGCGTGGATGAATATCTTGACATCATGAAGGGCATGCAGGCCAACAAGGTCAATCCCGTCACCACCGTTGCGCTCGAACCCGGCGGGATATTTGAATATTCTTATGTAAAGAGATTTGGCGAGGAGGCCTGACATGAGCGGAAAAGTGTATACCCAGGTGTCTTTGGACATCCCTACTATCGATGAAGCGCTGGTGATGGCCGAAGGCGCCGTAAGGGCCGGCATTGACTGGATAGAGGCCGGTACCCCGCTGATTTTGGGCGAGGGCGTACATGCCCTGGAAAAGCTGAGAGGCCGTTTTCCGGACAAGCCCATCGTCGCCGATCTGAAAACCATGGACGGCGCGGGGCTTGAGGCCGAGATGATGTTCAAGGCCGGAGCCACCTATGTGGTGGTGATGAGCCAGGCGCATTGGGGCTCTGTAGTAGAAATGGTGAAAATGGCGCGGCGTTACGGCGGCTATGTAATGGCCGACGTGATGAACGCCCCCGACAAGGCAGCCGCTGCAAAGCGGATGCAGGAGCTGGGGGTCGATTGGATCATCCTGCACACCGGCTTCGACGAGCGTCATCATGTGTCCGGCCTGTCCCCACTCAACGAACTTCAGTCCATACTTGACGCCGTCACGATCCCGGTGCAGGCAGTCGGCGGGTTGAGCATCGAACAGGCGATCCAATGCGTCGAGATGGGTGCCTCCTCGCTGGTCATCGGTGCGCCGTTGGCGGTGCAGGATGAGAGGTTCGCGATCGGGGATGAGTTTGAATCCATTCTCAGAGAGGTTGTTGAAAAGGTACGGGCGGTCGCAAAGAGGTAACTATATAGGGCTATGCCCCGCATATGAAAGATCCCCCGGCTACGCCGGGGGATCTTTATTTGGAAAAGATATGAAACTTATATTGTTTCTCTGCTGCACGGAGTCGCAGCCGCTGTTTTGATTGCGGCTGCTTACAGGGTGTGCTATAATAATATTCGGGAAAGAAGTTCTCCCACGGCTACGCCGAAACCGCTTTTAAAGCTGATGACTTCTGCTGCGAGCAGAAGCGTCGGCTTTTTTGTTTTGGAGGAGTGTATTATCCAAATGACCGGTCGAGGCAGGTACCGCGCATTTTGAGCAATAATAAGATCAAATATGAAAGGGGATGGCAGTATGTCAAAAATCAGTTCGGTAAAAGCAAGAGAAATACTGGATTCCCGAGGGAATCCGACGGTTGAAGTGGATGTTGAACTCGACAACGGCGTTGTGGGGCAGGCAGCCGTGCCTTCCGGGGCCTCGACAGGTACAAGGGAAGCGGTGGAGCTACGAGATAATGATAAGAGCCGGTTCCACGGAAAAGGCGTGAAAACCGTTATGGACAATGTAACAAAAATCATCGCGCCTGAAATCATAGGCCTTGACATTCTGGAGCAGCGAAAAATAGACCACCTGCTAATTGCGCTGGATGGTACAAAAAACAAATCAAGGCTTGGCGCAAATGCAATCTTGGGCGTTTCCCTGGCGGTTGCGAAAGCTGCATCCCGTTTTCTGAACATCCCTCTGTTCAAATATATCGGGGGTACGAATGCGTGTGAGCTTCCTGTTCCCATGATGAACATATTGAACGGGGGCAAGCACGCCGACAATACCGTCGATGTGCAGGAATTCATGATTATGCCCATTGGCGCGGATAGCTTTGCAACCGCGCTTAGAATGTGCGCCGAAGTCTATCAGACCTTGAAAACCGTTATAAAGGGCAGAGGAATGAATACGGCGGTAGGCGATGAGGGCGGTTTTGCTCCCGATCTCGCGACCAATGAAGATGCGCTAAAGCTGATTGTTGAGGCCATTGAAAAGACAGGCTACAAGCCCGGCGAGGATGTATCTATTGCCTTGGACCCTGCCGCTTCCGAATTTTATATCGACGGAAAGTATGTATTCCATGGTGAAAAAGTGAGCCGCAGCAGTGAGGAAATGATTGCGCTTTATTCGGAGTGGATCAGCAAATACCCGATTGTCTCACTTGAAGACGGATTGTCGGAGGATGATTGGGATGGCTGGGCTTCTTTGACAGCAAAGCTCGGCAATAAATTACAATTGGTGGGTGACGACATTTTTGTCACGAATCCGGAGATTTTACGGGAGGGCATCAGCAGAAATATCGCGAATTCCATCCTCATTAAATTGAACCAGATTGGCACGCTTTCCGAAACGCTCGACACAATCCAGATGGCGTATAAGGCGGGTTATACCACCGTTATTTCCCATCGTTCCGGCGAAACGGAGGACACCACAATGGCGGATGTGGCCGTAGCGGTCAATGCCGGGCAGATTAAAAGCGGCGCTCCGTGCAGAACCGAGAGAATTGTAAAATATAATCGGTTGATGCGTATTGAGGAAATACTGGGAGACAGCGCCGTTTTTAATGGGAAAGATGTTTTTTGCAACGCAAGGAAATAGGCGTAAGCTGATTACTTATGCAAAATGTTTGTAGAAGTCATCAATTTTTTGATCCGTGACTATAAAAACCGCTTGGGAGAGCAGTTATTATCAAGACTATTGGAGGTTATGCCCATGGATTGGATTGGGATTATTTTGTGGTCCCTGTTGATTGTTTTATTTATCCTCGGTATCCGCCAGTGGTGGATTAATATGCATCGATGAACCAGCGAAAACGTATGTAAGTTAGCGGATTGGGACCTAGTAATGAACTTTAACAGCATTTTATATCCAACTGATGGACAATGCAATGGAGCGGCGGAGGTCTCCCGAACATTTTTAGATGATATGGAGCTTGACGTTTTGCTTGATACTATATCACGCCATTGCAATGATCCAAAGCCGCTTTTTCAACCTGTAGACAAAGCTGAAACCGTATTATATCGTCAACAGGTATTTCAGGATCTTGAGCCGCAGACGGTCCGCAGACGGTTTATACGGTTTGGCAAGCAAATACGAGGTCTGCAAAAGTATGCGCTCTCGACACAGCTTTCTTCCATGAGCTATACCGATTTCAGCCGCAGTCTGGCGGCCGCGGATCAATACACACAGGCGCTTGATGAATTTCTGAGTCAGTTTCCTTATTCCTCCATCCATTCGACCGGATTGTCCGTTTTTTTGCACTTTTGCCGGCAATGCTATACGAACCCTATGACTGTCCGTATGCGCATGGATATCGTCAGTATAAAACGTGAGCTGCAAACAGTCGAATTCCTCATGCTCTTAGGTGACGATACCATCCGAATTGCTCCGATGGAACCTCTAAAAAGTATAGATCAACGTCTTTCCGTTCTCTTTGCCCGCTTTGGAGAAAGTTATCTGAGCGGGGCTACTTGTCTGTCCCCGGAAGGGGCAACAAACAATCGTATCGACAATGAGATCTTAAGCATGGTGTCTGAATTATATCCTGACATTTTTGAGAAACTGCGTAATTTTTGCACAACCTACCGGGATTATATCGATCAGCGCCTACTGAGATTTGCGGACGATATTCAAATATACTGCGGTTATCTTGACTTCACGGATCGTTTGAGGGCGCTCGGGCTTCCTTTCTGCTATCCTGAAATTAATACTGATTCACAGGATTATGACGCTGTTGACACCTATGATTTAGCCTTGGCCGACAGTCTCCTGGAAGCGTCGAAAATACCCGTGTTCAATGGGTTTTCCCTGCACAACGGCGAGAGAATCATCGTGGTTACCGGCCCCAACCAAGGCGGAAAAACAACGTTTGCCCGCATGTTCGGTCAACTGCACTATCTTGCAGCGCTTGGGTTTTTTGTTCCGGGGAAAGGCGCGCGCCTTAAGCTGGTTACAAATTTCTATTCACATTTCTGTGATACAAGCAGCGCGGCCGAAGGATATTTGAAAACGGAACTGCTACGTCTAAAAGCAATAACCGATCAGGCAGATTCCCAAAGCATTGTTATCGTCAATGAAATCTTTGCCTCTGCAACAATGGCCGACGGGTTACTGCTCGGTCGAAAGATGATAGAGCATCTTACCGCCGTAGGGTGCTTGGGCGTTTGCGTAACGTTTCTGGAAGAACTTGCCTCGCAGGATACTTCGATTGTAAGCATGGTGAGCATCGTGCCGCCCGATGATCCCGGAGCCCGTACTTATATGATCCGCCGAAAACCACCGCAGGGAAGAGCGTTTGCAGAATACCTCGCAGAATCAAACGGTCTGCGTTATGAACAGATTTTAGGGAGAATACAGAAGTGATACATGTACATCTAATGAATCGAGATTCCGCGTTTGTTCTGCAAGATGACCGGCAGACCGCGCGGGATGCCTATTTAAATGATCTTCTTCTTCCTTCTGTTCTTGATCGCATCTCCGAAGGGGACGCGACCGTCAGATCCGCCGCGGCGTCGGCATTGCTCTCCCCTCTTAAGGATGCCGAATCGATCCATTACAGGCAATCCGCTCTAAGGGATTGCATATGGAACCCTCATCTTGTGCGTTCATTGTATTTGCTTGCCGGTGAGACGTTGGCGGCACAGCAGCGTGAAGATTTACGTTTTTATTATTCCCAGACAGTATCCGCGCAGTTCCAGTCCTGTCTCTCACAACTGAAGCTTCTCATTGATTCGCTAAGAACGCTTCGTGAATTTGAAGAATCAAACAGCCAGCGTTTTTCCTCATCGGCCTTCCGCGGTTTGTTCGAAAGGGTAGCCGAGAGTTTTGACGAAGCATTCTTTACCGAAGCGGATGATCTGTTAAAAGAATTAAAGTTCCCTCGCGGCATGCTAATCGGCGCAAAGCTTTCGGGCATCGGCCGTATTTCTGAAATGCGCCTTTTATCCGAAAATAATTGTTCCGATGCAATAAAGAACAGTTCGGGAGTCTATCAAATAGAATCAAACGATGAAACAGGTGTTTCGGATTTTGTGCATAGGCGGGAAACGGTGAAGTGTGAAGCAAACCGAATTTTGCTTCGAGCGGTACTCCATATTACCGATTTTTTTAAAAGTTTGCATATTGAGGTGGCATTCTATATTGCATGTTTGAACCTCATTGACCGGCTGACCTCAAAAGATATCTCCTTTTGAGTGCCTGAAATATCGGAAGGCCGGACTGGCTCCGGTTTGGTAGAACTGAATATGGCTTTGTGCAAAGAAGAAAGTATCGGCAATGATTTTGACCTATCAAAAAGTCATCTGTGTATTATAACCGGCGCCGACCAGGGCGGCAAAACATCGCTTTTGATCTCTGTCGGGCAAGCGCAAGTATTGATGCAATGCGGTATGCCTGCTGGGGCAAAGAAATTCCAGGCGCCGATTGCCGCAGGAGTATTCACCCATTTCCAGAAAGATGAAGATCGGACAATGCGCAATGGTAAGCTCAATGAGGAGCTTATCCGTATGAGCCGCATCATCGATCAGATCCGTCCCTCGTCGTTAATGCTGTTTGACGAAAGCTTCTGTTCGACAAACGAGCGGGAAGGCTCTCGCATTGCATTGGATATAACGCATGCATTGCTTGCAACTCATATCGATATTTTCAGCGTACGCATCTATACTCATATGCAAAAACTCTATATGACGAATCAAAGCCTGATTATGCTTTTCTTTGTGCGGAACGGTTGGATAGTGGCGCACGCACGAAACGCATCATTCCCGGGGAGCCGCTCTCAACCAGCTTTGACCTCGATATATACAATGAAGTTTTCGAAATTCAGTAGCTTACAGCAACGCATAACTAAACACACGGCATAACTAAGCCGCAAAGCAGATAGAGGGACTCCGCCTCCATAAGCGGATACTTCCTCTCTCGTTATTCGGTACTGGACCCGTTTTTTCCGTATTTGATAACGGTGACATCTGTTACCAGAATCAACCCTTCGTTTACTATTTCCTTGACAAAGGGTATGGCTTTCTCAATATTTGCGGCCGTATCAATTGCTTCGATAATGATCGGTAAACTGGAGCTTAACTCAAGGATGCGAGCGGTATGGATGGCTTTACCTTCACCATATCCTTCTATACCCCGTGTTACGGTAACACCGGCAATCCCTAGCTCTTTTAGTTTGAATACCACCGCGTTGTAGAGATTGTGCGCCTTATACTTTGAATCCTCGCTCATATAAATTTTCAGTATCTTGCATTTGTCTCCTGACTTCATTTCAGGTTCCCTCCTTTATGCTAAGATCAATTCACCGATTGCAAAACCGATGACGCAACCGATTATCCCCAATATAAGGGAACTAAGGATGTATATAAAGGCGTTCAGCTTTTCATTTTCCTGAATAAGATTGAAGCCTTCATACATAAAAGTTGAAAACGTTGTGTATGTTCCTAAAAACCCATCTCCTAATAGAAGATATATACTCTTTCCGGCATCCATGCTTGTTAGAAGGCCTAATAACAAAGCGCCGGTAATGTTGATAAGAAACGTCCCTATCGGAAATGATGTCCCGGATTTTTGAGACAGGAGCTTTCCCAGTTGAAATCTGGCAAGTCCCCCTCCAATTCCTCCTATACCGACTAAAATCAACTCCATATTATTCAACTTTGCCCTCGTCTTTAATGAATTCTTTTGACTCTGATGCGCTTTCAATAGCCGTTTTTTCTTCCTTCTTCGTTTTCAGGGAACCAATTTTACGGGCAAGCACAACGCCAAAGTAGACTGCCCCAAATCCCAGCATGGTAGAAACGGTGATATAGGAAATTGCTGAAAAATAATCTCCGTTTCGCATAAGGATGACCGTTTCTTTGCATAATGTAGAGAATGTCGTATATGCCCCTAAAAAGCCCGTTGTTATACCAATGCGGGCATCCGCATCCATTGTCCACACTTCAAACGCGATTGTCATAATAAAAGCCAGTAGAAAGGCTCCGCTGATATTTATAAACAAGGTGTTCAATGGGACGTTTTCATGGTAATTTTGCCATTGTATTTGCTCGATTAAATATCTGAGTATCGCTCCTGCGAACGCGCCGCAGCCGATGTAGATATATTTACGCATATATAAATCCTCTCTATGCCTATGCCCTTGCATTCGAATAATAAACCACCAGGGCATTTTTTATCTTGGGCGCTGCCATAAAACTCATGCATATGATAGGCCCTCCAAAATAAAAAGCCGATAACTTCCGCTATAGAAGTCATCAGCATCAAATGCATTTTGGCTTACGCCAGGGAGAACTTCATTCCCAACAGGGTAATTATACTGTATTGCTTGATGAAGTCAAGTATATGTCGTCGAATTGGGTGTAAAAATGCACGAAGATACAAGAGTTTGAAGATTTTTTCGATGCGCTGTTACCCTATCCGCAAAAAAACAAGCATTGTGCCCATTTTGCTCTCCGGTTTATCAGGCATTTTTATTGAAAGAGGCATGTGCTCATGGTATAATATGAACGGGAAAGAAGTTCTCCCACGGTTATGCCGGAATCGCTTTCAAAGCTGATGACTTCTGCTTTATGCAGAACCATTGGCTTTTTGTTTTAGAGGCTATGGTTGCTGCGGAAAGGCAATTGTTGTTTGAAGGAAGGTCTGTTTATGGAAAACAAAGCATCCATCAAAAAGGCGGCTTTTGCCTTTGTACTGCTGATGGGCGTTGTAAGCCTGTTTTCGGATATGACACACGAGGGAGCGGCAAGCGTCCTTGGTGCGTATTTGAGCCTTGCCGGGGCGTCGGCGGCAGCAATCGGCTTTGTATCCGGCCTTGGTGAAATGATTGGTTATTCGCTGCGCCTTGTTACCGGCTGGCTTACGGATAAAACGAAGAAATACTGGCCCATAACTATTATAGGGTATGTCATTGACTGTATGGCAATCCCGGCATTGGCGCTGGTGCCAAAAGGAGGTTGGATATGGGCCTGTATCCTCATTGTCATTCAACGCACCGGCAAAGCCATCAAGAAGCCCGCGAAGGATACCCTTCTATCCTTTGCCGCTTCACAGACCGGTACGGGAAAGAGCTTTGCTATTCAAGAATTTCTCGACCAAATCGGCGCTTTTCTTGGGCCGGTAGTCCTCTTTGCGGTAATGCTGCTCAAAAAGAGTGAGGATTTGTTTTCTGTCTATTCAGTTTGTTTCGCCATACTCGGCATTCCGGCAATCGTGACCGTTGTATTGCTGTTTGTTGCCAAACGCCGTTATCCCGAACCTGAAAAGTTTGAATTGCCCTCAAAGGAAGTACAACCGTTTCGTATGAACCGTTCTTTCCTGCTCTATATCGTTGCCATTAGCCTGTTCGCCTTCGGCTTTTTGGATTTTACTATCATCACTATGCACACGGTGAGAACCGGCCTTATCCCGGAGGATACACTTTCCCTGCTCTATGCAGGCGCAATGGCGGTTGACGCTTTTTCGGCGCTGTTCTTCGGCTGGCTGTTCGATAAACGCGGTATCAAGGTTCTGATCCTGTCTACCTTGATTGCTTCTCCTTTTGCTTTACTTATCTTCTCCGTGACGGCACGCTGGGCATTGTTCTTAGGGGTGGCGCTGTGGGGGGTAGGTATGGGAGCGCAGGAGTCCATCTTAAAAGCAGCCGTGACCAGTATCGTGCCAAAGCAAAATCGTTCCTCCGGTTTCGGCATATTTCAGACCGCCTTCGGCATCTGCTGGTTTTTAGGGAGCTGGCTTATGGGCGCACTTTATGAGGTTTCGCCCGTTTGGCTGGTAATATTTTCGGTAGCCATGCAGCTTGCCGCGATACCGTTCTTCTGGCTATCCGACCGAACGCATGGCTTTGCCGCCGGTTGACCTATGGGATACGAGAGCTTTAATTCGGATACGATGCAACGGCTGAACCTCTACCTTTGCTATTTGCATAAGCTGCCGCAGGAGGTGACTACGGTAAAGCCAAGGCAAATAGCGGATGCCTTACTGCTCGACCCGCAGCTTGTCAGGCAGGATATGAAGGCGCTGCTCGGTAAAGATAGAGTGAACGAGAAAAACCGAAAAAACCTGTTTGCCGCCATCGCAAGGCGTACAGAAATCCGCAGGGTGAAAAGCGTGGTGCTTGTGGGGGTCGGAAAGTTGGGCTCGGCGCTTATGAGCTACGCGGGCTTTACGGTTTATGACCTGGATATTCTGGCCGGGTTCGATGTAAATGAGAAGGTTATAAAAAAGGGAGCTTACGGCAAACCGGTATATCATATCGACAAGCTTGCCGAGGTATGCCGACGCCTGAACGCAAGGATTGGAGTTATTACCACACCGGGCGGCAGCGCCCAGGCGGTATGCAACGCATTGGTGAATAACGGCGTCACCGCCATTTGGAATTTTACCGCCGCGCGCCTGAAAGCTCCGCTCCATGTGCTGATCCATAACGAGGATATGTCAGCGTCGCTACGGTGCCTTGCCGAACACGCGGCGTCACATTGAAATAATCGGGAAAGAAGTGCTCCCGCGGCGAAAGCCGAAACCGCGAAAAGCTGATGACTTCTGTACAAAACGCAGAGGCATCGGTTTTTTTGTCTCTGGGGAAGGGAGTTTTTATGTTTTATAGTATCCTGTTTCCCACACGGGAACAACATGGGGAGCCGCGGCAAGCAGACGCGCCCGCCTGCTTCAAGGACTTGAATCTTGACCAAATAGTTGATCCTATCCTAAAAGAGAAAAAGGCATTTGAGTTGGAGGGTTTCTTTTACACTTCTCTGCATGACCCAACGGCCATCATCTACCGCCAGGACGTGATGCGGGAGCTGGAGGGGGACGAACTCCGCACCCTATTCTCCGGCTTTTCCAAGACGGTTTATGACCTTGGACAATACATGAATAAAATTCGTTCTTCTCTGACTTCCCAAGATGGTTGGTACAACAATTATCTCACGCGGGGGCAAATGCTCGACTACGCGGAAAGGTATTGCCGGGCGGTTTTCGCACTCTCGGAAGGATTATCCGCGTTAACGCTCCATTCGGCGGGGCTTCGCGGTTTCGCAGAATATCTCTCCGCATATTGCGCGTCGGAAAGCTACACAGGGTTTCACGCCGATGTAAAGCGGCTTCGTGAGGAACTTTCTACGGTGGAATACTGCATGCTGATCAAATATGGCACCATCCGTGTCCGCAAGTATGAGGGAGAGGCAGACCATTCCAAACAGATACTCGCAAGCTTTGAAAAATTCAGGCAGGGCGATGTGAAGGATTACCGGCACAAGCTCCCGGAGGAACCATATGCCGCTCATGTGGAGGCTGCCGTGCTAAATATGGTTGCGGAACTATACAAGGATATTTTTGCAGACCTCAACGGTTTTTGCGCCAAATATCTTCGCTTTGACGATGAAACAATTCTACGCTTTTCTCGGGAGATACAGTTTTACCTGTCATGGCTGGATTTCGTCGCGCCGCTTCGGCAATGCCTGCCCTTCTGCTATCCGATGCTTTGCGGCACCGCAGAACGTCTCTATGACTTTGGCGGTTTCGACCTTGCACTGGCGCGTGTGGAGTACGATAAAACCGTGGCCAACGACTTTACGCTCAATGAGCCGGAACGCATCATCGTCGTTACCGGCCCCAATCAGGGCGGCAAAACCACCTTCGCCCGCGCCTTCGGCCAGGTGCATTATCTTGCCTCGCTGGGGCTGTGCGTGCCGGGCCGCAACGCGGCATTGTATTTGTTCGATAACATCTTCACCCATTTTGGGCGTGAGGAAGATTTGTCCACGCTAAACGGCAAATTGCAGGACGACCTTGTGCGGCTCCGCGCGCTTCTCGACAAAGCTACAAGCCGAAGCATCATCATCGTCAACGAGATATTCGCCTCCACCACTTTATCGGACGCCTTGTCGCTTGGCGGGCATATGATGGACAGCTTTGCCGCGTTGGGCGTGCCTGCGGTGCTGGTGACCTTTCTTGATGAGTTGGCCGCGCATGGGCCGGAAACGGTCAGCATGATGAGTACGGTCAGGGAGGATGACCCCACAAAGCGGACTTTTGAGATCATTCGGAAACCACCGGATGGTCTTGCCTACGCCGTCCATATCGCCGGCAAGCATGGGCTTACCTATGAACAGCTTTGTGGGAGGTTGAAAAAATGAAAGCGAACTTGATGTTTCGGGATAGAGACTTTGACTTAAAGGCCAATCCCTGCTTTGGTAAGGATATCCTGGCTGCCGACCTTGAACTGAAACGCATTCTGTCAAATATGGCGCAGGGAGATGAGATTGTAAGCGCTGCATGCGGCACCGCGCTTTTTTGCACATTGCAATCAATAGAGGAAATCCGTTACAGGCAGGAAAATCTGCGTGACGCTCTCCGAAATCCCGGCGCCGTGCGGCAGCTCTATGAGATTACTGTTGAAACGGAAAAGAAAAGAAGAGGCTCATGGCACTGGCTATCTTCCCATTATCTGTCCAGTACCTTTTCAAGCGCCGTCGAGCTTATGAAGATATATACCGGGACGCTTATGGAACTGCGCCTGGTTGCGGACAGCAAGCTGCCCGGCTTCCAATCGGAGGGGTTTCGAAAGCTGCTGACCATGCTCCGGCGGGAACTGGACGACGGCTACTTTGCCGAAGTGCGCGCTCATTTGAATGACCTGAAGGATGGGGATGGCATGCTGGTGAGCGGCACACCCGGTAACTATTTGCAAGGCATCCGCTATGTACTGCGCCGGAAAACCCGTAAAGGATTTTGGTGGCGTTGGCAGTTTGCCCCGTCCTTTACCATCGCGCCCCGTGACGAGGCAGGAGCCACAGACCTGGGGAAGCGCCGTGACCGTGCCATCAACGAGGCGGCGAACGCATTGGCGCAGGCCGCAGAACATTTGGAGGGCTTTTTCGCCATGCTGCGCAGCGAATTGGCGTTCTATGTCGGATGCCTCAATCTGGCTGACAATCTGCAGGCGCTGGGTATGCCGGTCTGCTTCCCGAACCTGCTTCCCCTTGGCAGCAAAGACCGCTCATGGCATGGGCTATACGACGTGAGCCTCGCGCTGACGAAAAGCGCCGCCGTCGTCGGCAACGAGTTGGACGCTGCCAATAAACGGCTATACGTTATTACCGGCGCAAATCAGGGCGGCAAATCTACGTTTTTGCGGAGCATGGGACAGGCGCAGCTTATGGCACAAAGCGGGATGTTCGTGGGAGCGGACAGTTTTTCCGCTCCCATCCGTCGCGGCGTGTTTTCTCACTTCAAGAAGGAGGAAGATACCGCCATGAGAAGCGGCAAGCTGGACGAGGAACTTGCCCGCATGAGCGAGGTGGCCGATCATCTAGGCGGTGGCGCGCTGATGCTGTTCAACGAATCCTTTGCTGCCACGAATGAACGCGAAGGCTCGGAAATTTGCCGGCAAATCACAAAGGCGCTGATAGAAAACGATGTGGAGGTCTTCTCAGTGACGCACCTCTATACTTACGCCGTCGCGCTCCTTGGTGATAAGCAAGCACAATTCCTGCGAGCGCAGAGACTGGATAACGGCGAACGTACTTTTAAGGTTGTACCGGGAGAACCCCTGCACACTGCTTTTGGAGAGGATTTATACAGAAGAATATTTGGATGAGTGCAATGGCAATTCTTATCAAATGTACATAGCGCAGATAAGCGTATGGGGGATCCGTAATAGACGGTTCTGCTTGTTAGCAGCAAATTAGCAAGCAGAAAGGTTCATCAAAAGCTGGCAAATGATAATCTATAAAAGCCTGGAATAAGTAACCGCTGGAAGATCGCCGTTTCCAGCGGTTTTTTTGTTGATAGATGCTTTGCGTGCAAGCTTCTGTTCTTACCTTCCTGCCAAAAGAATGACGCGACTGCTGCAAACCATCGCCCGTATGTATCGGCAAGGCAATCCCAAGCCGGCCATTACGGCGTGTTACTGACAATGGTGGAGTGTTTGATGGAGCGGGAACGCTGGCTTGATATAGGAAAACCTATCCTTTATTTGGAAATCAATTTCCGTTGCGATAGTGTCGAAATATGTTGACGGATGCGTAGGAACAAGTTATAATCATCATAAATCCCATATTACAGGAATCAAATCTCACTATACGGGACATTCGTGACTGGAGTGAATCATCGTTGCTTCATAAGGCGTTTGAAATCTTAGGGACAATTTCCTTAAGCAAGGCTTCCACCATCGATTCGATCAGCGCCGAAACCGGCATTGCAAGGAGCACGGTACACAGGATATTACAGGCATTGCAGGCTGACGGCGTCGTGCAGCGCCACGCAAAACAAGGCTATGTATTGACACCCAAGCTGGTATCCATCAGCCTTCGCGGCATGGCGGATCACCAGATGCTGGATGTAGCCATTCCGATCATGCGTGTGTTGAGCGAAAATACGAAAGAGACCATTTCCCTTAATGTGCTCAGCGGCTATGAACGTGTATGCATCTACCGCATCGAAGGCTCCCAGCCCATTACACGCAATATCCTCATCGGCTCCAACGGCCCGCTGTTTCGCGGATCGGCCGGCAAGGTGATCGCCTCCGGCTTAAGCGGAGCGGAGCGCCTGCGTGTACTGGACTACTATGTGCGGAAAAACGTATTTCATCAGGAGAACGTACAAGGACTCCTGCAGGATGTGGAACAGGTCGGGCAGCAGGGGTACGCGATCAGCAGGGGGGAGCGCATCCCGGGCAGCGCCTCGGTGGCGGTGCCGCTCAAGGATGTGATGGGCAATGTGGTTGCCTCTTTATCCGTTTCCACGCTGGAAAGCCGCCTGACGCCCGAAAGCAAAACCATTTATCTCAATCATCTTCTTGAGGCCGCGCTTCAGATTCAGCAGGAACATTGCTTATTGTGACATGTATTTTCATCGGCCTAAACGATGAAATGAATAAATATCAGAAGGGTGTAAGGGTAATGATGAAGAAAATTGTTTCCATCGCGCTTGTGATCCTCATGCTTACGGTGCCGCTGTACGGTTGCAAGAAGACCGACAGTGCGCCGGCCGGCAACGCACCGGCCGCTGCCAACGAAGGCAATTCTCAGGCAGGGGAGGCCGCAGCGAAACCCGGAACAAACGGGGGCGCCGGCAAGGCTATCCAGATCAAAGTTACCACGGTTCAGCTTGACGGGCAGCAAATGGGCATTGCGGCCAACAATCTTAAGCAGCTTGTGGACGAACGCCTTGCCGGAAAAGTGGATATGGCGATTTACACCGGCGGCCAGCTCTACTCGAACACGGAAGAACTCGAAGCGCTCAAGAAGGGCGATATCCAGCTTTGTCTTGCGGTGGGCTCCACCATGAATACGCTTGACCCCGCCATGGGCATATTTAAGCTGCCTTTCCTGTTCCCGAATGTTGAAACCGCTTACTACATCATGGACGGCCCCGTTGGGGATAAAATCTTCGCGAACATTCAGTCCCAGGGAATCAATGTGCTGGGCGGCTTCTCCTCCGGTGCAATCGTCGTATCGAACTCTTCTCATCCCATTGTAAACCCGGAAGATCTGTCCGGCTTGAAGATGCGCGCCTCCGGAAAAATGGAATCCGCCATTATTGAGGCGATGGGCGCGATCTCTACAGTCATTCCCTCCGAGGAAACCTACACCGGCCTTCAGCAGAAGGTCGTGGACGGCCTGGCTACGCCCAGTACCGTGTTTGCCGTTCGCAAATATCAGGAAGTGCAAAAGTACGTCACGAACGCCGGCCTTTTATATTGGTCCAACGGCTTTATTTTGGCCAACGATAAATTCTGGCAGGGCTTGCCGGAAGATATCCGCGCCGAACTTGCCGAGGTGATCCAGCTGGTTCTGGACGATACAAGAAATGCCGACGGATCCGAGCTGCAGAATATGCTTGCGCAGATAGAATCCGAGGGCTGTGAGGTGCATACCCTTACGCCGGACGAGAGGGAGAAGTGGCGCCAGGCATCGATGTCGGTATATGACGATTATTCCGAGGAAATTGGCCCCGAATTGATTGCCGAAGTACAGAAGGCGGTTGAAGAATACGTGGGCTAAACCATTCCGGCACACGCAAAGTATATTTCTCCGTGCGGGAGCCGCACGCACGCTTAAAGCTTGCGGCTCCCGCGGAGACCTGTGATTTGAAAAGAGATGGGAGGAAGCGCGAATGCCTGAAATGGTTGAAAAACAGAGCAGGCTAGGAAATATCTGGACGAAGTTTGAAAGCATTGCGTCCGCATTGATGCTTGCCTTTGGCATGGGGCTGATGTTTTATCAGGTGCTCAGCCGGTATTTTTTCGGGTTTTCAATTTTCTGGACGGAAGAGATCGTCCGTTATCTGGTGATCTGGTCGAACTTTATCGGAGCAAGTTTAATCGTCAAGAGCAACGAACATATCAGCGTAACTTTTTTTGTGGATAAGCTGGATGCGAATCGCCGCCAGGTGATCGATCAGGCCATGAACCTGATGTGTGTGCTGTACAGCCTGATGCTTCTTTTTACAGGCATTTCGCTGGTGCAGGACGCCTATCTTGCGGGGTCGATTTCAGATACGCGCCTGGAAACGGCCATGTGGATTCCTTACCTCATTATGCCGCTGTCGGGGCTACTGATTACCTGCCGCTGGATACAGCGGATGGTCAAAATGAAACTGCCCAAGGGCTGCTTTAAGGACGGCTTCACGTATGTTACGCTGGGCCTGATTGTAGCGCTTCTAGTCTTTATTTCCATTTCAAGCAGTCCGATTGCCATCATGCTGGTGGGGATGTTCCTGCTCATGTTCATGGGCATGCCGATCGGCTTTGCAATGGGACTGATGGGATCGATCGTACTGTACCTGTTTGATATGGTAAGCTGGTCGGCCATTGCGTCCAAGCAATTTTGGGCCACCAACTCCTTTACGATGCTTGCCATTCCGTTCTTCATCTTTGCGGGCAGCATCATCGCGAAAACTCCCATGGGAAGATCCATCGTGGACTTTACCTGTTATCTGTTCAAAAAGGTACGCGGCGGCGTCGGCATAGCGGTCATGGTGGCTTCCATTATATTTGCCTCCATGTCCGGCTCCAGCGTGGCTACGGCGGCTGCTCTGGGCATGGTGACGATCCCCATGCTGCTCAAAGCCGGGTATCCCGAGGACCTGGCCACCGGCATGCTGGGGGCGGGCGGCACGCTTGCGGTTATCGTACCCCCAAGCGGCATCTTGGTGCTGTATGGCGCTGTCAGCGGCGCGTCCATATCCGATCTGTTTACGGCAGGGACCATACCCGGCATCGTGCTGTGCGGCATCTTGTGCGTCTACGTATATTACCGCGCGCGCAAAGGCAAGTTCGGCGTGGTGCATCAGGAGGAGGAGTTCTCCTGGAAGCAGTGCTTCGTGCTGTTCCGCAAAGCGTTCTGGGCATTGCTCATCCCGGTTATCATCATGGGTACGATTTATGCCGGTCTCACCACGCCCACCGAGGCCGCCGTGGTCGCGTCGGTATACGCCATTGTCGTCAGTTTTGTTGTGTATAGGGGCATCAAGTGGAAGGACATATTGGATGTGCTCGTTAAGACCGTACAGATGTCCTCCATGATTTATTTCATTATTATGAGCAGCGCGCTGTTCGGCTTCATCATCTCCATGGAGCGTATCCCGCAGGCCCTGCTGCAGCTTGTGGTGGGCAGCAACATCAGCGGCCCCGTATTCCTGCTCCTATTGGATCTGCTCATTCCCGTGCTTGGTTTCTTTTTAGGGCCAGCTGCCATTATCGTGATGTTGGTTCCGATCATACTGCCAATCACAAGCGAGCTCAACATCAACCTCATTCATCTCGGGCTGCTGCTCGCGCTGAATATGGAGATGGATTTCATCATGCCGCCGCTGGGTACCAACCTGTATGTGCTGGCAGGGGTGGCAAAGGTGCCTGTCGGCAAGGTCATAAAAGGCGTCGTTCCTTTTATCATTCTCATGCTCATTGCCTTGCTGGCGATCACCTTAATCCCGGAGATCAGTCTGTTTATGCTCTAGCGCCGCTTTCACGGGAGAAAGCGCGTGAATGAACCCGAAAAGGAGAAACGAAGTGGCAAATCTTAGTATCACTACCGGCGGTTTGCGGCTGAAAAACCCGATCGTGCTGGCCTCCAGCCCGCTTACCGCAAAGCTTGAACGCCTCAAGCGCGCCGATGAAAACGGCGCCGCTGCCGTCAGTCTCAAGCATTCGCTGCTCAAACAGCAGTTTCACGCAAGGCCCCGCTGGTATGCGGAAAAAGGCCTTGGGGTCATCGTCAGCGGCGATCCGCGTCTGGAAGTGGAGGAGGCGCAGGAGCTCATACGCAAGGCAAAGGAGCAGACCGGCCTTCAGATTATTGTCAACATGAGCGCGCTGCCTACCGACCTCGATTCCTGGGGCAAGCTGGCGCGGCGCTTTGAGGAAGCCGGCGCGGACGCCGTGGAGCTGAATATGAACTGCCCCAATCTGCATACCGCACAGGCGCAGGGCCCTACTTTAGGGGCGAACCTGGGGCAGGACCCGGAGTCCTGCGCCAAGGTCGTGGCGAATGTGAAGCAGCACGTGAGGATCCCGGTCATCGCAAAGCTGCCCACCGAGGGCGGCCGGTTGCCGCAGGTGGCGGCCGCGTGCAGCGCGGCCGGGGTGGATATCCTCAACATCCACGCGGGGTTCCGGGCCGCGCCGGGGCTGGATATTTACAACGGAGGCGTCATGCGTTACCCCGGCAGCACGGCGGGCCCCCTGGGGGGCTTCAGCGGGCCTTGGAGCCGCCTGATCAGCAACCGCTTCATTGCGGATATTGCCCGGCAGCAGGGCGCCCCGGTAATGGGCGGCGGCGGTATTTCCACATGGGAACATGTGGTGGAGAGCATCATGTACGGCGCGTGGAGCGTACAGATCTGTACCGCCGTGATGCTGGAGGGCTACGAGCTGGTGGGAAGAATACTCAAATCTCTTTCCGCCTACATGGACAATATGGGGTATCAAGGCATTGCGGATTTTCAGGGGCTGGCGCTTAACAACATATTAGGCCCCAACCAGATGGCTTATACGGATGTGACGGCTTGCGTGGACGAGGCGAAATGTATCGGCTGCGCGAAGTGTACGCGGCTTGCGGCCTGCGACGCCATCCGCATGGAAGGAAAAAAGGCACGGCCGGATCCCGCCCTTTGCGTAGGCTGCGGCCTTTGCGTGGCCGTCTGCCCGTCCGGCGCGATCCGTTATGAACCAAAAGCATGATAAAGGAGGCAGCTCTTAACGTGGGAATGACGATTACCGAAAAAATACTGGCCAAAGCGGCGGGCGTTGCGTCGGTCGTACCGGATCAGATCGTGGACGTGGCCGTGGAATACGCGTTTACGCATGAAAAACTGGGCCCCCTGTTTTTTGATAAATTTCGAGAAATGGGGCTTACCGTCTGGGATAAGGAGCGGGCCATATTGTTTGCGGACCATGGCAACCCGCCGAGCAGGGTCCTGGACGCCGATCTGATCGTAAAGACGGGCAAATTCGCGGAGGACTACGGCCTGACGTTCTATAACGGCGAAGGGATCTGCCATCAGCTCATGCCGGAAAAAGGCTATGTGCTGCCCGGTAAGGTCGTGGTGGGAACCGATTCGCATACCACCACCTACGGCGCGCTGGGCGCGTTCTCTACGGGTCTTGGCTCCACTGAGATGGCCTGGGTATTCAGCGAGGGCAAGATCTGGATGAAGGTACCCCATACGCTGCTGTTCAAAGTGAATGGCGAGCTTTCCGAACTGGTAGGAGGCAAGGACCTTGCCCTGCACATTATGAAGCTCATCGGCGCGGACGGCGCCAGCTACAAGGCGATGGAATACACCGGCAGCGCGATTCGGGCCATGAGCCTGGACAGCCGCATGACACTGTGCAACATGGCGGTGGAGGCCGGGGCAAAGAACGGCATCATTGAGCCGGATGAAAAGGTGACGGAATTTTTGAAGGGCCGCGCGCGGGGCGGGTACGAGTTCATGAAGAGCGACGCAGACGCCCACTACGAGCAGGTATTTGAGATCGACGGCAACGGTCTGGAGCCGACGGTTGCGTTGCCGGGAAGCTCCGCTAATGCCGTTCCCGTGCGGGAGGCAGCGGGCGTACCCTTTACGCGCGCGCTGCTGGGAACATGCACGAACGGACGCATGGAGGATTTCCGTATTGCGGCGAAGATTTTAAAGGGCAGGAAAGTCGACCCGAAGGTGCGCCTGCAGGTCATTCCGGGTTCGCGCGGCATATTCCAGCAATGCATCGAGGAAGGGCTGACGCAGATCTTCCTGGAAGCAGGCGCGATCTGGTGCAACCCCAATTGCGGCCCCTGCGCCGGCGGGCATTACGGCCTTCTGGGCAAGGAAGAGGTGTGCATAAGCTCCTCCAACCGCAACATGACCGGGCGCATGGGGGACAGCAGCGCAAAAATCTATCTGGCTTCGCCCGCTACGGTCGCAGCTTCCGCCGTATGCGGCAAGCTGACCGACCCGCGCGACATGATATGAGGTGTAAAATGGTAATTAAAGATATCGTTTGCGAAGTATATCCCGCCAATGTGTCGGCCGAGCTGATCGCGCATACCCGGCACGTGAAGGCGGTAACGCCCGAAGGCCTGGCCGAGGCCGCGATGCTTGATGTGGACCCGGACTTCCATAAAAAGCTGGAAAAGGGGAAGATCATGGTCGCGGGCAGCAATTTTGGCTGCAACTCCAGCCGCGAATGGGCGCCGGCCGCACTGAAGTATTCCGGCGTCAGGCTCATCATTGCGCCGAGCTTCTCCCGCATTTTCTACCGCAGCGCCATCAATATCGGCCTGACCATCCTCGAATGCGCGGATATCGTATCGCTGGTGAAGCCGGGCGACGAGGTGGAGGCGGATATCTCCACCGGCGCAATCAGGAACCTGACCACCGGAGCCGTCAGGCAGGGGACCGTGCTGCCGGATTTCCTGCTGGATATTATGACGGCGGGCGGCTTGCTGGAGAAACTCAAGAACAGAAAGAAGTGACACGTATGCAGAGCAGGAAGCAGGCCATCCTGCGCCAAATGGCGCAGGATGGCGATTTGGAGGCGGTGCTGGTCTACAGCTGCGCCTGGCGCAAGGAAAATTTCAGGTATTTGACCGGCGTAAATTTCTACGGGCCCAACGCGATGGTACTCTATCTGCGCGGGAAGGACGCGTTCTATGTGCTGCTGTCCTCGCCCTATGATACTATGCGCGCGAAGAAGGCGCTTACGGGGATCGCCGCGTTTTTGCCCGCCAACGACAGCGGCGCGGCTTTAGGCAAACTGCTTGCGGATGAGGGCGTCCGCCGGATCGGCATATCCAGCGGCGGCCTTCTTCCGGCGGTATTCGCCAAGGCCATCCGCGAAGCGGGAGCGGAGATAACAGGAGCAGAAGGCGCTATTGAGAAAATTCGTTACCGCAAAACGCCCGAAGAGGTGGAGTGCCTGCGGGCTGCGGTGAACCTTGCTGACCGCGCGTTCCCCGTTTTTGTGGATGCGATCTCCCGTGGGCTCAACGAGTTCCAGATCGTGGCCGAAGTGGAGTACGCATTGAAAAAGATGGGCGCCGAGGACAACTTCATGCTGATTTCCACCGGGCAAAAGGAAGTGTTCGGCATGACGCCCCCGCAGAACAGGACGGCAAAACCGGGCGACCTGGTTTTGACCGAACTGACGCCGCAACTCGACGGCTGGTGGTGCCAGATCTGCCGCACGGTGGTAAAGGGCAAGCCCAGCGCGGACCAGCTGCGTGTGTTCGACCTGTTTAAGGAGGCGGAGGAGGCGGGCCTTGCCGCATTGAGGCCGGGGGTCAATATCAACGACGTAGCCAAAGCCGAGAACGATGTGTTCCGCAAATACGGGTTCGGCGAGTATACCGCTCCCAAGTACACTCGCGTGCGCGGGCACGGCCACGGCATGCATCTGGACGAAGACCCAACGGTAAACGAAGGGATCGATTTCATCGTGGACGAGGGAATGGTGATCGTAATTCATCCCAATACCTATCATCCCGATACGGGCTACATGGTGTTTGGAGACCCGGTAGTCGTCACCAACGACGGCTATCGCATGCTTTCGACGACGGAGCGGAAGCTGTTCCAGGCGGAGTAGAGGAGGGAATACGATGAAACGTGGATATATGGAACGCAACGCGGCCCTGGTGCCGGATGAACTGCTTGCAAAGCGGCGCGACGCGCTGATCGGCGCGTTCGGGAAATACGGCGTGGAAGCCGCGGTGATCTACGGGGACGTCGCCACTGCCGACGAACTCCATTACTATGTGAACCTCGGGCCTTACTGGTCGGCGGCCACCTGCGTGCTGAACAAAAACGGAGACCGCTCCATCGTCTCCAGCATGACCGCGCGCGTCAACTTCTGGGTGGAAATGATGAGCGGGGTACCGCGCGAAAAAATAACGGCGGCGGGTCCCGCGGTCAATAAGGCCATGGTGACTCACCTGACGGAGAACTATTCCAAGGGTACGGCCATCGGCATGATCGGGGAGTATTTCCCCGAAAGCATGCGGGCGGCGATAGAGGCGGCGGGCTACCGTGCGGTGTGGATGCAGGAGGCGGCAAAAACGCAGATGTCGCAGCGCGATGCGGGATACCGCGATACGCTGCTCAAAGGTATCGCGCTGATGAAGACTGCCATCGCAAAAGCGTTTGCCAATGCTGCCGAAGATGGGAGGACCCAGCAGGCCGTGGCGGCGGATGTGGAATACGCCTGCCGTACGGCAGGCGCCATGGATACGCTGATTTTGGCGGCGGATGCGGAGCTGACATTTATGAAAGCGCCGGACCGCGTGGAACAGAGCCCCTGGACGCTGTATATGCAGCTGCAGTACTTGGGGGAGTGGTTGGCCGTCATGCGCAATACGCACGCTTCCCGCAACGCCGTGGCGTTTGCGGCGCGCGGCAAGGTGCTCGCGGCCCTGAAACCCGGCAACACGCCCTATGCATATGAGGCGGAAGGCTTTGAAGTGACGTTGTGCACCCACATACGCAGCGACCATCCGGCTTGGGAACCCCAGGGGAGCACGAAGCTCTCGGCAGGGCAGATCTTCTCGGTGCGGCTGCGCGGCGAGGGCGTCATGATAGAGGATATGGCGCGCATGGAAGAAAACGGAGCCGTTTTGCTCACGGATATCTGATGCCGCCGGAAACGCAGGGATATGGATTTTACGAGGAAAAGAGGAAGTCGGCAATGCCAATGAACATGATTGAAAAGATACTGGCCAAGGCGAGCGGGCGCGAAAGCGTATCGCCCGGGGACGTGGTGGTGGCCAATGTGGATACGCAATTGATGCATGATCTGTCGGGCTACATTACGGCCAATGTATTTGAAAAAGAAGTCAAGAAGACCATCCGCTACCCGGACCGCACCGCTTTCGTATTCGACCACCATTTTTCGCCGCCTACCGAGGAACGCGCAAAGGTGCTGGAACGCTGCCGTGATTTTGCCAAGAAATACGGCACCCGGCTTTATGATTGCGGCTCCGGCAATATCCACCACGTAGGCGTACGCCGTGGCATGGTACGCCCGGGCACCATCGTGGTGGGCAGCGACAGCCACACTCCCGTGCATGGCACGCTGGGCTGTTTCGCGGTGGGACTGGGCAACAATTCGCACGCGGCCACCGTGATGCCCTACGGCAAGGCATGGTTCATGGTCCCAAAGACCATCAAAATAGAGATCACGGGACATAACAAGCCGGGCGTGCTGCCGCGCGACGTCGCGCTGTGGCTGACGGGGCAGATCGGCGAGGGCGGTGCGGTATACAGGGCCCTGCACTTTACAGGCCAGTATATCAAAGATCTTGAAGTATGGGACCGTTGGCTCTTCCCGCTTATCACCATCGATGTGGGCGGCAAATGTGCGTTTATCGACCCCGATGAGAAAACGGTCGCGTTTGTAAAATCCATCACGGATGAATCCTTCGAGGTATTTACTTCGGATGCGGATTGCGCCTATGAAGCCGTATGGAGCTATGACATCAGCAATCTGGAGCCGCAGGTGGCGGCTTCCCCCACTCTGGGAAACCTGCAGCCGGTAAACGGCGGCTTTTCCGGCAAGCCCGTTCAATGGGCGGAGCTTGGCGGCCACGGCGGCGGGCGCATCGAGGATATCCGGCAGGCGGCGCAGATACTCAAGGGCAGGCATATCGCGCCCGGCGTGAAGTTCAATGTTGTACCGTCCAGCCGCGAGGTGTTCCGCCAAGCTGTGCAGGAGGGGCTGGTGGAAACGCTCTTTGACGCGGGCTGCACTTGGTTCCCGCCCAGCACCGGAAGCAACCAGGCCATCAACATGGGCGCCATGACCGAGAACGAGGCGATGGTCTCCACCCATGCGCGCAACTTTCCGGGCCGCAACGGCAGCCCCAAAGCCGTGATGTATCTGGGCTCGGCTTATACGGTGGCGGCCAGCGCGCTCAACGGCTGCATCACGGACCCCCGCGCGTACCTGTAAAGGAGGCCTGTATGCAAACTAAATTTAGCGGGCGCTGCTGGAAGTTCGGGGACAACGTTCCCACCGACCAGATTGTACGCGCCGAACGCGTGCTGCTGACAATTGAAGAGATGCGAAAATACGTCCTGGAGAATTACAACCCTGCTTTTGCAAAGGAAGTGCAGCCTGGGGACATCCTGGTCGCAGGCATGCACTTTGGACAATCCTCCGGGCGGGCGGTCGCGCCCAAGGCGCTCAAGGCCACCGGCATCGGCGTGGTCATTGTGGAATATGCGTCGCGGCTGTTCTTCCGCAACGCATTCGAGGTGGGGCTGCCGCTGATGGAATGCCCCGGCATCACCGGTATTGTCTCGGATGGCGATATTGTGGAAGCCGATATGGAAAATGGACTCGTCACCAACAAGACAACCGGGCAATCCTTGCAGGCCCGCGCCGTGGATCCTTTTCTAGTCAAGATGCTCCATGCCGGGGGGCTCATACCCATGGCGGAAACCATAGGGAACATGTGAAAGGAGCTTGGGGTATGGAGAATCGCGGACGTTGCTGGAAATTCGGCGACAATATTCCCACCGATCAGATCGTGCGGGTGGACCGTGCGCTCGGAACAATGGAAGAAATGGCAAAGCATGTGCTGGAAAATTACAATCCGGCCTTTGCGAAGGAAGTGCAGTCGGGGGACATTCTGGTCGCCGGCGTGCATTTTGGGCAGTCCTCCGGGCGTGCGGTTGCGCCCAAAGCCATCAAGGCGACCGGCGTGGGCTGCGTGGTGGTGGAATATGCGTCGCGCCTGTTTTACCGCAACGCGTTTGAGGTGGGGCTGCCGCTGATGGAGTGCCCCGGCATCACCGGTATCGTTGAGGATGGCGATATTCTCAGCGTGGACATGGAAACGGGGCTCATCCGAAATGAAACGAACGGCAAAGAGCTGCAAGCAAAGCCGGTGGACCCGTTCCTGCGGGAAATGCTCAAGGCGGGCGGGCTGATCCCAATGGCTTCCCGGCTGGAGGACGGCGGCTTCTAAAGGGCCGTAACGGAATAACAAAAAATGACTTGTTCCCCGCCTATGGCGGGGAACTGCTATGAAAGGGCTGTTTTTCGGGTTGGAGCTGCTGCTATTTTCAGGGCTGTGCGCGGCCGGATGGTTTCTTTTTTTAAAACTGAAAATTCCCACGCCCGCGATATTGGGACCGCTGGCGGCGGTGTGCGTGGCGAATATTTTAGGATGGCCGGCAGCACCGCCCGCATGGCTGAAACCCGTACTGTCGGTGATCATGGGGATTATGTTGGGGCTCCGCTTCAATTTAAGGCTCAAGGGCCTTTGGAAGCAGGTGCTGCTGGCATCGGTGTGGATCATGGGGATCTCGGTACTGGCCGCAAAGACATTGGCGGCGGTGGGGCTAAATGAAGCCACGGCGCTGTTTGCGGCCATGCCGGGCGGCATTGCGGAGATTTCCCTGATGGCGCTGGATTACCATGCGGATGGGTTTGCCGTGGCGCTTTTGCAGACCTCGCGGCTGCTCCTTACGATGCTGCTCATTCCTACCTTGGCGCGGCAGGCGCCAAAACCGGCATATGTGGATGCAGATAAGCAGGCGGCCAGGAAGCCCCAATATGCAGACTGGGTGATATTGCTGGCTTTGGGGGGCGCCGCCGCCTTTTTGTTTTCCGGCCTGCATGTACCGGCGGGAACCATGGTGGGGCCCATGCTGGCGGTAGGGTTGTATGCCAAGGTGAGGGGAATAGGCGCAAAGCCGGATAAAACCCTCCAGAATGTCGCCCAGATGGGCGTGGGCGGGCTGGTGGGGCTGGGCATTACCAAAGAGAGCCTGCTGCGAATAGATGAGTATTTCCTCCCGGCGCTGCTGCTGTGCGTGCTGGTCGTAGGGGGCAGCCTGCTTCTTTCCCTGGCGCTAAATAAAATTTCGGGCTGGGATAAAAGGACTTGCCTGCTTGCGGCTTCGCCCGCAGGGCTTTCGCCTACGGTCCTTCTTGCAATGGAACTGGAGGCGGATTCGGCGAAGGTTATTGTGTT
>JAFABA010000049.1 GCA_023426265.1 Bacillota bacterium | reverse complement strand
TAGTAGTACGCGATCTGCGGCAGCAGCCTCCCGAAATTGATGGAGTTTGCGGAAGAAAGGCGGTATCCTTTTTCTGCCGCTTCTTTTTGCACGCCCTCGTCGCGGAATATCCGCTTTAGGGCGGTCTGCGTATCATCGAAGTTTCCTTCCACCCCGCAAACGTAGGTATTGCTGCCCTCCTGCGTGGCCATCTGCAAAAACTGCGCGCGGCTCACGCCGCCATGCGGGTAAAATACCTGTACCTTTGTGCCGGGTACGTCGCAAAAGCCCGCAAGCGCGGCCTTTCCCGTATCGCCGGAAGTGGCCACGAGTATGTACACCTGCTTGTCTTCGCCCGTCTGCAGAAGAGAATCCCGCATCAGGTATGGCAGCATCTGCAGCGCCATATCTTTAAACGCAAGCGTCGGCCCGTGCCAAAGCTCCAGTACGCTTTCGCTTTCCGTCAGCGGTACGGTGGGCGCGATTTCGGGGGTGTCGAATTTCTTTCCATATGCGGCGTTCAAATACCCTTTCAGGGTTTCTTCCGGTGTATCCAGGTACTCCCGCATCACGGCGAACGCTATGGCGCGGTAATCCCCGCAATGCTCCATTAAGGCTTCAACGGGAAGGGAAGGGAACGTTTCGGGGACATACAGCCCGCCCAGCGGGCAGATGCCCTGCACGATCGCTTTTGCCGCGGAAACAGGCGCACCCCCTCGGGTGCTGACGTATTGCATACTTCGGCCTCCTCAATTTTCAAAAGGCTGCCCCCGCGGCATTTGCCGGGATGGGGCAGCCTTCAATCTACCAATTCGTTTTAACAGAGGAACTCTTTTAAGAATTCCGGTATGTTATCGGGTTTGCCGCTGATGCTGATTGTGATGGTCAAAGAACAATCCTCGGCGAATTTCTTCAGGCTTTCGAACAGACCTTCAAGCGTGTTCAAATCGTGGTGGACAATCTTTAAGAAGCCGTCAATGAACAGGTGTTCCAGATCAAAATCCTGTGCGGCGATCCCGCACAAAAACCCGTAAAACATTTTCGGGCCGTCTATTTCAAACCGAGATGCGTCCACAAAACGAATTTCCCGCGTCAGATCGAACATGTACCGGCTATCATCATCAATGAATACGACGCTTCCATTTCCGTCTTTCGAGGCGGAGTTGGCCATTTCGATGATGCGCTTGGTTTTCCCTGCACCCTTTTCGCCGAAGATGACTCGTATCAAGGTAAACCCCTCCTTTAGATTTGATCTTGGTTTTATTATACCCAAACAGAAAAGGGGGGGCAAGTGAAATTACCGTGACTTTCCGTAGCGCAAAAAATATCGAATTTTAATAGAATCGCAAAATTTGGTGCGGCATTGTCGGGGACATGCGGCTGCTGAGGCCTTTTTTGCGGCATTTGCCAAACCGCGCCATACGCGTCCGGTTCCGCAAAACGCAAAAAGCGCGTATACTAAAGCAGTCGGTCAAGAAAGGCAGGGAGCGCATATGCCATTTTCATATCTTTCCCCCGCGTGGACGGAGGAACTCAAAAGAGGGCTGCAGGGAGTACCCGTACGCGGCGGAGGCGTAAACGCATCCGTCAATTTCCGCCATATGGGCGCGCCGGGCGGCGGGCAAAAATTTCTGTATGTCAATTTCCAAAACGGCGCCGCCGCCAGAGTAGAGGCGGGGGAGGGCGCTGGCCCCTCGGCGGAGTTTGTGATTACGGGCGCGTACCCTACGTTCGCTCAGGTATTAAGCGGCAGACTGGACGCCGGGCGCGCGCTGCAAAGCGGCAGGCTGCGCTTTCAGGGGAACATGCTGCGCGCCATGCGGCTTACTCCCGTGATCGACGCGCTGATCATCGCGGCCAGGAGCATTCCGACGGAGTATTAGGGCCGCAGATAAAGCCTAGGGGCTTTATCTGCGGGTTTTCCGGAGGTTAAAAGTGCGTTTTTACGCACTTTTTTCCACAAATCTGACGCACGTGTCGTCAGATTTGATCCGGTATGGGGGATTGCGATCCCCCATACCCCCGAAAAGAAAGGTGTCAACCAGCTGTCATATCGGGTATATTAGAGTTAGAGATCGAAAGGAGGAATTTGCCATGCAGGATACGGTCAAAAGGCTCTGTTCCGTGCCGGATGACGCGCAAGCAGGGCTGATTGCGGATTTGCTCGAACAGGAGGGCATTCCCCATGAGCTTCGGTATGGCGGGGCGGGCGCGGTTTATGTCAGCTCGTCCATTTATGGCGTGCGAATTTTTGTGCCCGCTTCCGACTATGAACGGGCGCAGGAGCTGCTGCAGGGCTTATTAACCCCGATCGATGAGGAAACGCTTGCCCGGCTGGCGGAAGAAGCGGGGCCGCCGGAAGAGGCGGAGCCGCCGGAAGAATAACATAAAAATCAAAAAGCCCTGCGTGCCTCGGCTGCAGGGCATAACTTATCAGCCCCTTACTGTCATCCTGAGCGAAGCGAAGGATCTTCAAGCGCCTATAAGCGAGAGCCAGATTCTTCGCCTTTGGCTCAGAATGACAAATGAATGGTGACGACCTAGGCCTGCATGCCTTGGCATGCAGGCCTTTTTTACGGACGTTCTTAAGGAAGGGGTGTGGGGAAACGCAGTTTCCTCATATTAAAAAATCTACCGCGACGGCCCGCAGGCCTAGTGTCCGAGGCGTCTTCCGCCGAGGACGCGGCGCTGTAAGCGCCGATACCTTGAAATCTTAAACAGTGGTGCGATACTTTTCATTATCAATGGTGGAACAATCTCAACCCTGTAAACGCCATCACGATGCCGTACTTGTTGCAGGTTGCGATGACCTGATCGTCCCGTATGGAGCCGCCGGGCTGGGCGATATAGCATACCCCACTGCGCGCCGCGCGCGAGATGTTATCCCCAAAGGGGAAGAACGCGTCGCTCGCCAGAGAGACCTCCTTGAATTTGGAGAGCCACGCGTGCTTTTCGGCCAATGTCAGCCGCTCGGGCCGCTTTACAAAGCATTCCGGCCAGGCTGCGTCGCGCAGCACGTCCTCGCTTTCCTCCTCGGAAAGGTAGAGGTCTATGGCGTTGTCCCGCGCTGGGCGGGCAAGGCCGCTTACAAAGGGCAGCGCAAGCACCTTGGGGTGCTGCCTTAAATGCCAGAGATCCGCCTTGTTGCCCGCAAGCCGCGTGCAGTGGATGCGGGATTGCTGGCCCGCGCCCACGCCTATGGCCTGGCCGTTTTCCGCATAGCAGACGGAGTTCGATTGCGTGTATTTGAGCACGATCATGCTGAGCAGCAGGTCACGCACCGCGAAGGCGGGCAATTCTTTATTCTCGGTCACGATATTCCCTAAAAGCTCCGGCGTAATGCGGGCGTCGTTTCTGCCCTGGGTAAACGTCATCCCGAAAACGTCCCGCGTTTCAACGGCGGACGGGGTATAGTCTGGGTCCATCTCCAGTATGAGGTACGCGCCTTTGCGCTTCTTCTTTAACAGTTCCAGCGCCTCCGGCTCATAGCCGGGCGCGATAATGCCGTCGGATACCTCCTGCGCAATGTAGCGGGCGGTGCAGGCATCGCAGGTATCGCTCAGCGCAATAAAATCGCCGAACGAGGAAAGCCGGTCCGCGCCCCGCGCGCGGATGTACGCGCAGCAAAGGGAAGAGAGCTTTTCCCCGCTTTCCACAAAGTACATCTGCCTGAGCGTATTGGTAAGCGGAAGTCCCACTGCGGCGCCCGCGGGGCTCACATGCTTAAAGGAGGCGGCAGCAGGCAGGCTTAAGGCTGCCCGCAGTTCGCGCACCAGCTGCCAGCCGCCTAACGCATCCAGCAAATTGATATAGCCGGGGCTGCCGTTCAACACTTTAACGGGCAGTTCGCCTTCGGGGACACAGATGCTTGCGGGCTTCTGGTTCGGGTTGCACCCGTATTTGAGGGGGAGCTCCATATCCTTTGCCTCCTTTTATTTGTCGTGTGCGTTGCGCAATTGCGTCAGGGGCGTTCCGCCATGAAGCGGTAAAAAGCTGACGTAAAGGGAAATGCGGTTTTCTTTATCCAGGCTGTTCCAAAGTACTTCCGCAAACTGCTCGACGGAGCCTTCCGGCAATGCAACCTGTATCGGCTCGCCGGAGAAGGTTTTAAGCGGATCAAAGCCTTCTTCATAGGTATGGATCAAATGTCCGGTTCCCACAGGGATCTCCGCGTACTCATAAAAATCCCGCAGACAGTCCATTGTGGCGGGCTCTTTTCTTAATATGGAAAGCGTATATTGTGCGGGGCCGTTTTTCATATGCAGGATGCCGCTGATGCGCGGCGTAAAATGCGGGGCGTCCGGCTCGTAGCAGCGGGTAAAGAGCGCGGAGCGGAAGCTGCCGCCGTTATTTAAAAACGAGCATATGGTATCCGTCTGGTCCCCGTTGGTCACAACAAGCGCATCCTTGCAGCGGCGGACCGGCGCGTACAGGATTAAGGAAGGGTCGGTTACAAGCGCCGTATCATATGCTTGGGCGACGATGCCGTCCTCCGTTTCCACAAAAATGCGGTTGCGGCTGTTGGCGCTACGTCCCATAATGAAGTAAGAAGCCACGGCATACGCGCCGTCTGCCGTCGCGCCCAAAAGAATACCTCTTCCCGGGTAACGTCTGGTGGAAAGATAACCCGTCAGTTCAATCATTGCCGACATTCGCCCCTCACGATATATGAACATTTACGCGGTTGTAAGAATTATATTACACAAATTAACGAATATTATCAAGAGAAAATGCTGTAACATTAGGACATATATCGAGGTGCTCCGCGAATTCTGCTTGCATGGGAAATCGATTGTGGCTTTTATATGAAAAATATTGATTAGTGATTGCTTTCGTTTGATCGTGTATGTTATTATATGTTTGCGGGTAAGAGATACCCACAAGGAAAAAAACGTACGCGCCCGTTCCGGTGAACGGAAATGACAAGATACTATCGATCTATTCCGGAGAGGCATTCCGGCAGTATTGTCCGCATCTATGATCGCGGGAGGAAACAGTATGAAGGCGCGGTTGGTTCCTGTTTATTTTTCAGAAGCAAACGAAAGGGAACAAAACGAGTTCCAAATGCAAATGGAGCGCCTGCGCGGCTTTTATTCGGATGTGGCGGAGTTTCTTCCACCGGTCCGCCTTGGGGAAAAGCTGCCAGAAGCGGATGCCGTCCTGTTCCCCCAGCTTATATTTGCGGCGTTCCGTCACAACGATATTTTTAAGAAGATCGATCTGCCTATCGTGGTGCTTACCTCGCGTTTTGGCACCGTGGAAATGTGGGATTGGGAGATCGTAACCTATCTCAGGGATATCGGATGTAACGTATTCTCCCCCTATACAGTAGAGCTCGCAAAGACGATACTGCGCGCCATCGCGGTGAAAAAGAGCCTCAAGGACGGCGCAAAGTTCCTTATGTTCCAGGATACGCCGGGCGAAGGCATGCAGGCGAATATTTTCAAACGCTTCTATTGGTGGGAACAGGAAAGCACGGACACCATGCAGGACGTGTTCGGCTTAAAGCTCATTTATCGCAGCTGGAAAGAGCTCAACGACCGCGCGCGCGAACTATCGGATGAAGAGGCAGCAAAGGCTTGCGCGGACTGGGATATCCACCAGGAAGGCGTTTGCCAAAAGAATTATTACAAGGCCGTGAAGGTCTATATGGCCGTGAAGGAAGTTATAGCTGAGATTGGGGATGTAGCGGGCGTAGGCGCCAACTGCCTCAACGAATCCTTCCATTCGGATACCACGCCCTGCCTTGCGTGGAACATGCTCTTTGAGCGCGACAACATTATCTGGGCGTGCGAAGGGGATACGCTCACGCTTCTTTCTACCTATATTCTTTATCGTTCCATGGAAAAGCCCATCATGATGACCAACCTGTACCCCTTCCTGGTGGGCATGGCGGCGCTGGCACATGAGAAAATAGACCGTTTCCCGGACATTGCGGATCCGGACAATCACGCGTTGGGCGTACACTGCGGCTATTTCGGCCTGGTGCCGCGCCAGTTCTGCTGCGAATGGACCATGCGGCCGAAGGTGCTTGAAATCGTCAACGAGGACGCCATCGTTCTCGACGGCCGTTTTCCTGTGGGGCCGGTGACGCTTGCAAAAATCTATCCCGGCTTTCAGAAGCTTTCCATTATCAAAGCGGAGATTGAGGATTATGTGCAGTACCCTGGGTCGGATTGCCGCAACGGCGCCCTGATCCGCTATCAGGACGGCCATAAGGTCATGGACGCGTTGAGTTCGCATCATTCGCTCATCATCAGCGGAGACGTTACCCCCGCGTTGTTGCAGCTGGCGAAAGTGTTCGGATGGCAGGCAAACGTGCTATAAGCGTGGCTTACCGTTTTTGCGGGTGAGACCGTGCCCGGTGAGCGCGGTCTCAAGGAAATTGGCGGTCTGTTTGTCGTTTGCTAGCGTTTTCTATTATATAATTCGATATTACTTGACAATTGCACAACATGCCGCTATGATATGAATATACGGTCCAACTGGGATTTTTTTAATTCATCCGATGTAATCGATTACAAAACGATATTTCTCTGTCAAATCGATCGGGCTCAAAGCGGTAAAGGCGATTTCCGGGATCCTTTTCGCAAGACGTTTTTTTGCGGTACCCAATTATAAAAGCTTTTCAAACGAGGTGCATCATGGTAACTATTGCGGACGTTGCGCGGGAAGCCAAGGTATCCGTGGCAACTGTCTCCCGGGTGCTCAACAACAATTCACGGGTCATGCCTGAAACCACGCAGCGGGTGGAAGCTGCGATCGAAAAGCTTCGCTATGAGCCGAATATATTGGCCCGTAATTTCCGCAAAAATGAAAGCCGGGTCATACTCATACTCGCACCCAATATTACGAACCCCTATTATTCCAATATTTTAACAGGCATCGGCGCCGCGGCGAGAAGGCTGGGGTACAGCGTCATGATCTGTACCACGGACGGGGAAAGCGCGCAGGAGCTGGAATTCTTAAACATGCTGGCGAAAAAGCGCGCGGACGGCGCGATACTGCTTGCCTCCGTCATGCAGAGCAGGGAACTTGAAAAATACGCAAGGCAATACCCGATTGTGCAATGCAGCGAATATGAACCGGGCACAAAGATCGCACATGTGGCGGTGGACAACTACAAGGCCGCAAGGCAGGCCGTGGATTACCTGATCAAGACCGGACATACCCGCATTGCCACAATCAGCAGCGTGAACGGCTACCCCAGCACGCGCCTGCGCTTAAGGGGCTATTACGACGGGCTGCAGGAAGCGGGCATTCCCGTTACGGAAGACTATATCCGTTACGGCAGTTTTGATTACAGCTTCCAAAGCGGCGTGGTCGCCGCAGAGGGGTTGCTTGGTTTGGATCAAAGGCCCACCGCGATATTCTGCATCTCCGACATGCTGGCTTTGGGCGCGATCAACGGGGCGCAGGCAATGGGGTTCCGTGTGCCGGAGGATGTTTCCATACTGGGCTTTGACGACGTGGAACACGCCACCATGTTCCGCCCGCACATCACCACCATGGCGCAGCCCTGCTATCAACTGGGCGAATGCGCGGCGGAACTTTTATATGAACTGATGCGCGAGGAAGGCGAAAAACGGCGGGAGATCATGCTTCCGTCCGAACTGAAAATCAGGGCGAGCACAAAAAGCACCGGGGAGGGTGAAAGGGCATGAGAAAAATCGGCGTCAGCTCCTTTGTATGGGTTTCTCCTTTTAGCATGAATACGCTTTCCCAGCTTGAACACGCAAAATCCATAGGCTTTGATATTTATGAGATCGCCGTGGAGGACCCTGCGCTCATCGATATTGAAAGGGTCGCGGACGAAGCGCTGCGCGTAGGCATAGAGGCGACAATCTGCGGCGCGTTTGGACCGACGCGGGATATTTCAAGCCCGGTGGAGGCGTACCGGGAAGAGGGTATGGCGTATATCCGCACGCTGATCGACATGGCCGCTGCGTGCAGGTCCCCCTATGTGTCAGGACCCATGTACGCCTCAGTGGGAAGGGCGCGCCAGGCGACTTTAGAGGAAAAGCGTGAGCAGACGGCCTACGCCGTAGAAAACCTCAAGCGCATGGCGGATTATGCCGCAAAACGGAATGTGGCGCTCGCATTGGAGCCGCTCAACCGCTTTGAGACGGATTTTATGAATACCGTCGAGCAGGGGCTGGAGCTTTTGCACCAGGTCGGCTTTGACAACGCCGGGTTCCTGCTGGATACATTCCATATGAACATAGAGGAAAAATCCCTGCCCAATGCGATCCGCATGGCAAAAGGAAAGATATTCGATTTCCACTCCTGCGCAAACGACAGGGGAACTCCGGGCGAGGACCATTTTGATTGGCACGCCATTGCCGCGGCGCTTGACGACGCCGGGTATCAGGGCCCCGTGGTCATCGAGAGCTTCACGCCGGAAATCAAAGAAATCGCAAAGGCGGTATCTCTCTGGCGGCCGCTCGCTAAGAGCCCGGACGTGCTCGCGCAAAAGGGCTGCGCGTTTTTGCGCGAAATATTTTGATTGTTCTAGACGATGTTAAACAACTTGGCCCCAGGCTAAGAAAGTAAAAATCAAACAGGAGGAAAGAAACATGAAGAAACTTCTGGCCATCGCACTTTGCCTCGCAATGGTGCTCGGCGCCGTAGCATGCGCTGCTCCCGCCGCGCCTGCGCCCGAAGCGCCCGCGGCGACCGAAGCGCCCGCAGCGGCGCCCGAGGCTCCCGCGGCGACCGAAGCGCCCGCCGCTGAAGAAGCGCCCCTCGTAGGCATCTCCGTACCCAACAACCCGACCGGCTGGGTTGCGGCTGTGCAGTGGTCCGCAAAGCAGACGGCAGACCAGCTTGGTCTCAACTATCGCCTCGTCGCCTCTGAGAACGCGAACGACCAGGCCAACCAGATCGATGAACTTATCAGCATGGGCTGCAAGTACATCGTGCTCTTCCCCCAGAACGACGAACTCGCGGTTGCCGCACAGAAGATCATGGATGCGGGCATCACGCTGGTCAACTTCGACCGTACGCTCGGTTCCACCGTGCCGAACTATTATGTAGCGGGCAGCAACCCCCAGATGGGCGTGCTCGGCGGTGAGTATATCGTTGAGAAGCTCGGCGGCACGGGCAAAGTCGTTATCATGAACATCCCCAACTACGGCGCGATCTTCACCGAGCGCGTAGACGGCTTCAAGTCTGTTGTTGACAAGAACCCGGGTATCGAAATCCTGGGCGAGTATGCTTCCGACAACGGCGCGCCTGAGACGGTTCTCCCCGTCATGAGCGACGTTCTCACCAAGCATCCGCAGATCGACGCCATCTACTCCACCGACGATGAAATGTCCAAGGGCATCCTGCAGGCCATTAAGGAAGCCGGCCGCACGGATATCAAGGTCATCACCGGCGGCGGCGGCGACAAGAGCTACTTCAAGATGATGGACGATTATCCGGACATCTGGGTCTCCTCCCAGACCTATCCCCCGTACATGATGGCGGATTGCGTCAAGCTGGTGGACGGCCTCATCAACGGCAAGACCTATGAAGCCAAGACCATCATCCCGGCAGAGTGTGTAGACCGCACCAACTACAAGGATTATATGGCTGCGCACGGCATCACCGAGGACGCGCCCTATTAATCTTTAAACCGTCAGATGAAACGCCGGGCGGAGCATATGCTCCGCCCGGGATTACTGAAAATTCTCCCTTGGGGTCGTGGGGGATCGCAGGAGGCACCGGGTTCTAAAATCGATTCACCGGATCGATTTTGGCTCAAGAGCCATCGAGCCCGTTTCCCTGCGGGGAGCCCACATTTAATCAAATCTGACGACATGCGCGTCAGATTTGCGGAAAAAAGTGCGTTTCGCGCACTTTTAACCCGCGGGAATCCGTTGATTAAGTCCGTAGGACTTTGTCAACGGCCAATAAGCGAGGAGAGTAGCATTATGGAATGCGCATTGAAAATGAGCAATATCGTCAAGAGCTATGGCGGTGTTGTGGTGGTAAAAAACGTAGACTTTGAGGTGCGCAAGGGGGAGATTCATGCGCTTCTTGGTGAAAACGGCGCAGGTAAAACCACTTTGATGAATATCCTGGGCGGGGTTACCCAGATGGACAGCGGCAATATCGCCCTGTTTGGGGAAAGCGCGCGGATCAATTCGCCCGCGGAATCCCAGGCATTGGGCGTTGCGTTTATACATCAGGAGCTTAACGTCGTAAACGATCTGACCGTTTATGAAAACATGTTTTTAGGCTATGAGCTCCGCACCAAACTCGGCAACATGGACGTCAGGCGCATGTGCGAACAAACGCGCCAGGTGTTTGACCATATGCATGTGGATATCGACCCCAGGGCAATGATGCGTGATCTGGAGACCTCCTACAAGCAGATCGTGGAGATCGCAAAATCGGTTCTAAGAAACGCGCGCATCATCATCATGGATGAACCCACCACGTCGCTTACGCAGGCGGAAACAGAAAACGTGTTCGCCATCATGCGGGGGCTTACCAAGGAACACGACGCAACCATCATATTCATTTCCCATAAGCTCAATGAGGTCGTGGAGTTCTGCGACAGCTACACGGTGTTAAGAAACGGCGAAAAGGTTTCCGATGGTTCTATCCTGCAGGAGGACGGCACAAAAATCTCCCAGGCTGAAATCGCCCGCATGATGGTGGGCCACGAGGTGTTGGGCGTTCAGGTCTACAAATCCCACGATATCGGGGATGTGGTGCTCGAAATCAAGGATTTTTGCATGGGCGACTGCGTACGCAAAATGAATTTTACGTTGCGCAGGGGCGAAATCCTGGGCATCACCGGCTTGCTGGGGGACGGCAAGGAAGAACTGGTGCGCGCCATATTCGGCGATCTTCAACACACCAGCGGCCAGATCTTAAAATGCGGGGAGGAAATGCGATACAAGCATCCTTCGCAGGCGAAAAGGGCAGGGTTCGGGTATCTTCCAAGTAACCGCAAAGAAAATGCCATCATCAAAGACCTGTCCGTGCAGGAGAACATGACCATCGTCACGCTCGAAGATTGTACGAGCGGCCCCACGCTTTTACGTAAAAAAGAATTAAAAATCGCGGAGGATTTTAAAAAGCGGCTGGGCATCAAGGTGGAGCATTTTGGGAATCTCATCACCAGCCTTTCGGGCGGCAACCAGCAGAAGGTCGTGCTATCGAAATGGCTCAACGCAAAGCCCGACATCATGATCCTCTCTAACCCCACGCAGGGCGTGGATGTAGGTGCCAAAAACGAAATTTATTCCCTGATCATGGATCTTGCCAAGGAGGGCATGAGCATCATCGTGACCTCCGGCGAGGTGCAGGAAATATTGAGACTTTGCGACCGGGTGCTCGTGATGTACCATGGGGAACTCAAGGGGGAACTTGACCGCCACGAGATCACGGAAGAAGCTATCATGATACTTTCCACCGGCGGAACCTTAGATTAACGAAGGAGACACAACTATGCCTACCACAAAGAACAAGTCCAATCTGGTATTGAAAAAGCTGATGGGCGAATACAGCATCGTGCTGGTTGCCTTGGCAATGGTGTTGATCGCGACTTTGCTCGAAGGCCAGACATTCATGACGGGCAAGAACTTCATCAACATTCTGCGCAACAACTCGGTGCAGGGTATTATCGCGTTCGGCATGTCCTTCGTCATTATCTCGGGCAATATCGACCTTTCCGTAGGCTCCCAGCTGGTTGTGGTCGGCATCGTATGTCTTGCGGTATTGAACGCCACCGGAAGCATCGTGCTTGCAATACTGGCGGCTGTGGCCATGAGCTGCGTGCTTTCTGCAATCACCGGCCTGATCGTCACCAAAGGCCGCGTTCCTTCGTTCATCGTGACGCTGGGTATGCAGTACGTGCTGCGCTCCGTTTCCATATTCGCAATGGACGCGCGCGGCATCACGGGTGAAATCAAGGCATTCCAGGATATTTCCAACTACAGCATCGGCGGCTGGCTGCCCATGCCCATCATCTACTTCGTGGTGATGTTTCTGATTTACCTCTACATTTCCAAGTACACGGTGCTGGGCCGCCGCATATACGCCGTAGGCTCCAATGAAAAAGCGACGCGCCTCTCGGGTATCAATACGGATATGATCAAAATCATCTCCTTTATTATCCTAGGCATTGCCGTGGCCATCGCCGCCGTTACCGAGGCCTCCCGCATGAATTCCATCAACTCCACATCCTCCGGTACTTCCTATGAACTCAACGCCATCGCCATGGCGGTCGTGGGCGGCATCTCCATGCAGGGCGGCAAGGGAAACATGGTGGGGACATTTTTCGGTATCTTCATATTGGGCATTATCAACAACATTTTGACGCTGGTGGGCATGAACGTGTACCTAGTGAATGCAGTCAAGGGCGCGATCATCATATTCGCGGTACTGCTCCAGCGCAAGGACAGAGAGAACTGATTTTAACGTACGGATTGAACAAAGACGTATTCTGCTTAACGTAAAATAACACAGGAGGGTGAAGGGTATGAAAATCGGAATCGACAGCTATTGCTACCACAGGTTGTTCGGGGAGGTTTATCCTTTCCAGGAGAAGCCGGAAAAGCTCGCGACTGTGGACGAGTTCCTTTCCTTTGCGAAAGGGCTCGATGTGGACGGCGTTTCGCTTGAAACCTGCTTCCTGCCCAGCCTGGAGGATGGCTACCTCAAGGAACTTGGCGCAAAGATCAAGGAACTGGGCTTTGATACCGTGTTCGCCTGGGGCCATCCCAACGGGCTGGAACGCGGCTTAAACCCGGAAGCGTTTGAAGAAATGAAGGCGCTCATTCCCAAGACCCGGCTTCTTGGCACGGACGTCATGCGCATTACCGGCTCCGCGTTCGACTGGCGGCATGAGAACCATCGCGACCATATCGCCCGCCTTGTACCCCAGTACAAGGAAGCCGTGAAAATCGCGGAGGACCACGGCGTGAAGCTGGCGGCGGAGAACCACATCGACTTTACGTCCGACGAGATGCTTGAAATCATCGAGAAGGTCGGCTCCCCCAACTTCGGCATCAACTTTGATACGGGCAATTTCCTGCGGCTTCTGGACGACCCCGTGGCCGGCATGGAAAAACTTGCCCCCTATGTGTTCTCCACCCACATCAAGGATCTGAAGCTCCATCCCACCGCGCGCCCCACGGATTGGTTTTTCTTCTGCGGCGTGCCTGTAGGCTTCGGCATGGTGGACAACATGAAGCTGGCGGAGCTCTTAAGCAAGGCCGGTTACAAGGGCTTCCTCGCCGTTGAAATCGACGCGCCCGCGCCCGAGTGGCTGGGCATGGAGCGGGAAGCGATCGCCGTTTCCGTAAAGAACCTCAAGAAGATCGGCGCAAAATTCCAATAATGCCGTAAACGGGAGGGATACCATGAAAAAGAAAATCAATGTCGCCATGATCGGCGGCGGGTTTATGGGCAAGGCGCACAGCAACGCCTGGCTAAGGGTAAATGAGTTTTTTGACGCGGATTTTCAGCCCGTATTGAAGGTCATCGCGGGTAAGAAGACCAACCTGGATTCTTTCAAAGACCGCTGGGGCTACGAGGAAGTCACATACGATTGGCGCAGCATTATGGAGCGCGACGATATTGACGTTGTGGACATCGGCACCCCCACGTTTGAGCACAAGGAAATGGTCATCGCCGCAGCGAAGGCGGGCAAGCATATCGTGTGCGAAAAACCGTTCACGCTCACCTATGCGGATGCAAAGGAAATGCTCCAGGCCGTAAAGGATGCGGGCGTGGTGCATTACCTCAACCACAATTACCGCAGGGTCCCGGCTGTGGCCTATGCCAAGAAGCTTATTGAGGACGGCCGCCTGGGCGCCATATTCCACTGGCGCGGCGCATACTTGCAGGATTGGATCACCGATCCCAATTTCCCGCTCTCCTGGCAGCTGAGAAAAGAATGCGCGGGCGGCGGCCCGCTTTATGACCTGACCTCGCACGCCATGGACCTCGCCCGGTTTTTGATCGGCGAGCCGGAAGCGGTAACGGCGGTCAACAAAACTATCATCAAGGAACGGCCCCTGCCGGGCGTAGGCGCAACCGCCTTCTCATCCGGCACGGGAACGGATACGAGCACCTATGCGCCCGTCACGGTAGACGACGCTTCCTTTACCATTGCGGAGTTCAAGGGCGGCGTATTGGGCAGCGTGGAAACCTCCCGTTTCGCCACCGGCCGCAAGAATTACAATACGTTTGAAGTCTACGGAAGCAAGGGGTCGCTGCGCTTTGACCTGGAGCGTATGAACGAGCTGGAGTTCCTGGATGCGACAGCTCCCGGGGTGGAGCAGGGCTTCAGGCGCGTGCTTGTGACCGAGGCGGATCACCCGTATCTTTCCGCCTGGTGGCCCTCCGGCCATATCATTGGCTACGAGCATACGTTTGTGAACGCTTTCTACGATTTCCTCAAGGCGGTCGCGGGCAAAGCGCCCGTTACGCCGGACTTCAACGACGGCGCAGAGATTATCCGCATACTCGAGGCCATCAAGAAATCTTCGGATGAAGGCCGCAGGGTTGTGGTGGAAGAAATTCAGTAGTATTCAATGCATGGGGGTCGCGGGGGCCGGGGGCGTAGCTCCCGGCCCCCGCGGTATACAACATAAGGAGGGGGAAGCATGGAAAAAAAGATACAAATCGGCGTGATCGGCTGCGGGAAAATCGCACAGATCCGGCACTTGCCGGAATATGCTGCAAATCCCGCGGTCAAACTCTACGGCCTGTACGACTTGAATGCGGCGCGTACGGCATCTTTAGCGGAACAGTACGGTGCGAAGGCTTTTTCCTCGTACCAGGAGCTGCTCAATGACCCTGCAATCGATGCGGTAAGCGTCTGCACAGCCAATTCGTTCCACTGTGAAGTTGCCGTGGCGGCGCTTCAGGCGGGCAAGCACGTGCTGTGCGAAAAGCCGATGGCGACCACGCTTGTGGAATGCGAGCAGATGGTAGAGGCTGCGAAAAAATCGGGCAAGTTCCTGATGATCGGCCATAACCAGCGGCTGGCGCGCGCGCATGCGCGGGCAAAGGAACTGATCGTACAGGGGGAAATCGGCGACATCGTCACATTCCGCACCGCGTTTGGCCACGGGGGACCGGAAACCTGGACGATCGACCCCCAAAACGTCTGGTTCTTTGATAAGAAGCTTGCGGCGTTCGGCGCGATGGCGGACCTTGGCATACACAAGACCGATCTCATCCAGTTCCTGACGGGGCAGCATGTGGTGGAGGTTTCCGCCTATCTCGGCACGCTCGATAAAAAGCTGCCGGGCGGCGAATTGATCGGCGTGGACGACAACGCCATCTGTATCTACCGCATGAGCGGTGGGGCGGTGGGCACCATGACGGCGAGCTGGACCTACTATGGCGCGGAAGACAATTCCACCGTGCTCTACGGCACCAAGGGCATGATGCGCATCTACGACGATCCGGGCTATTCCATTTCCATCGTCAAAAAAAACGGCGAGCGCGTGCTCTACGATATCGACCGCATCCAGACCAACGACAACCAGACCAGCTCCGGCGTGATCGATCTCTGGGTCGACTCCCTCGTAAACAACAAAGCGCCCGAAATTTCGGGCGAGGAAGCTCTGAACGCCATGCGCGCGGTGTTTGCGGCCATGGAGTCTGCGCAAACAGGCCAGCGCGTTACCATTGGATAAGGAGCTTTATTATAAACTGATGATCTTATTCAGGGCAAAGTCCTTATTTTAGGGAAAAAGGATTCTTAGGGCTGTTACAGCCCTAAGCGGGGTTTGGGGTGGAACCCCAACGTGTTCTAATTTCTTTGATAACAGAAGCGCCGGAACTGCTCCGGCGCTTTTGCATTGGGGGAAAGAAAAGAAGGTATCTAATTACCGTAAGCGCGCTTTTTTTACTTCCTCCACCATGCGGCGGCCGATCTCCACGATCGAGTCATAATCTCCCGTTTTTGCGCCCTTCGTGAGGTCGCTGCCTGCGCCTACGGCGACGGCGCCGGCCTTGATCCATTCGCCCGCGTTGTCCGCGGAAACACCGCCGGTGGGCATCATGCGCGCCTGGGGCAGCGGCCCCTTGATGGCGGATATGATCTTGGGCCCGAACAGGTTGCCGGGGAAGATCTTGATCACGTCCGCACCCGCTTCCATGCATTCCACGGCCTCTTTCACCGTCATGGCTCCCGCCATGCAGGCGATCTGGTATCTAAGGCACAGCTTCACCGTATCCGCATTGAGGCAGGGGCTGACCACAAAGTGCGCGCCCGCCAATATCGCCGCGCGCGCGGTCTCGGGGTCCAGTACCGTGCCCGCGCCCACCAGGATCTCTTCGGGCTTGTAGGTGGATGCAAGCTTTTTGATGATATCGGCGGCGCCCGGCACCGTAAACGTGATTTCAATACCGACGATGCCTGCCCTGATGCAGGCGTCCACGATCTTCTCCGCCTGTTCCGGGTTTTCTGCACGTACCACGGCGACCACGCCGCAATCTGTCAGCCGTTTTAATACTTCGCTTTTCTCCATAATGCACCTCAATCTTTATTCAGTACGTAGCGGCAATCTTTGCCGGAAAGCACGTCGATGAGATTTTGCACCGCCATGATGCCCATGTTGGAAACGGCCTCTGCGGTATGCGCGCCGGTGTGCGGGGTGAATATCACATTGGGGAGGCCTTTCAGCGGAGACTCTAAAAGCGGCTCCTGCTCGAATGCGTCAAGGCCCAAGCCGCCAAGCTTTCCGGCAACGAGCGCTTCTGCGCAGGCCGCTTCATCGATCAGGCCGCCGCGCGCGGTGTTGATGATGATAGCGCCCTTCTTCATGGAGGCGATGCGTTCCGCGTTTATGATGTGGCGCGTCGCATCGGTGAGCGGCACATGCAGCGACATGACGTCGGAGGTCTTAAGCAGTTCGTCAAGCTCCAGCTTTTTGATGCCGTGCGCCGAAGCGAACGCCTCGTCAAAGTATGGGTCGTAGGCCACGACCGTCATTTCAAACGCCAGCGCGCGCAAGGCAAGCTTCTTGCCTATCGCGCCCAGGCCCACGACGCCCAGCGTTTTTCCGGCAAGCTCTGAGCCCGTGCTGCGCGGCCAGTCGCCCGCTTCCACAGCGCGGTGCAGGCGGGGGATATCGCGCGCCGCGCACAGCATCAGCCCGAAGGCGAGCTCGCATACGGCGGTGGCGTTCGCGCCCGGCGTATTGGTGACCTTGATGCCCTTCCTGGAGCAGGCCTTTA
>JAFABA010000223.1 GCA_023426265.1 Bacillota bacterium | reverse complement strand
CTGGTAGATTTCGCCCCAAAGGCCCGATAACGAGCCATCCGGCTCGCCGAACAGCTCATGGATCTGCTCAAGGGAAACGCCCAGGAGTTTTTCAAAGTCTTCGGGAAAGGATAGCGCATCGGCCTTTGCGAGATATGCGTTTGCCAATCGGTTGAGTTCCTCGCAGGGTTCATACTTGGTTTTGTACCCCTGCCCGTCGATGATAACAAACGGATTGTAAGCCGCAACCTCCACTCCCTCTCCCGACTCCATGGTAAGCGTGAACTGTACATATTGGCCATTGTACTCGCGCCATTCGCCACTTTTTTGGTATATGACGATTTGATTCAGAACAGTTACGATTTCCTGTATTTGTTCCCGCTCCACAATCCGCGTTGTGACGTCCGGCGGGCGGACGGTGAGTTCTATGGACGCCACCTCCTCCGCGCGCAAGTCTTTGAATGGCCGTGAGCCGAACAATGGCACAAAAAACAGTCCCGCCGCAACGATGAGAACGGCGGCGCAGATGAGGAATATGGTCTTTTTGCGCATAGCAATCACCTCTTATGATGAAGACGTTACCGGGCGGTGTTTTGTTCCATGCTTTTTCCAATCGATATAGAAAACCGGAGCCTTCGGTATGGAAGGCTCCGGGCAGAAAAATTGAAGTTGTTATTCGTCTTTGTCCTTGCCGATCTGAAGGATGCCGTTCAATGCGATGCCGAACAGGGAGGCTGTCGCGATGGCGGGGACCTGTGCGCCGAAAATCGGGATCATGCCGCCCGGGAAACCGTAGTGCCCGCCCAGGCCGATCACGAGTATGGTAGCGATAACGGCGAGATTGCGCGCGGAGAACATGTCCACCTTGCGGTTGATCATAATCGCCACACCCTGCGCGCCGATGACGCCGAACAGGTAGATACACGCGCCGTTGATGACGGCGGAGGGGATGGTGTTGATGGCGTTGGAAACGGGTGCGATAAAGGAGATCGCCATGGCGAGCACGGCAGCGGCGCCCAATACCCAGGCGGAGAAGTTCTTGGTGATGGCCATGGTGGAGAGGTTTTCACCATAATTGGTACCGGCGGGGCCGCCGAACAGGGAGGATACGATATCGCCCACGCCGTCGCCGATGAGGTTCAGGCCAAGCTTGCCCGCGATATCGCGCTTGGGCCTATTTAGCTTTTGCGCGAGGTCGTTCACATAGATATCAAGCTGGAACAGGTGCGCGGTCGATTCGGGTATGGTCGCGATCGCGATGGGCATGATGGCGAGAAGCGCCGTGATATTCGGCATGGGCAGCGTGAAGTGCGGGACCTGTATGACGGCGCCCGTGAACACCTTACTAAAATCCACAAGGCCCAGCGGGATTGCCACAACGTAGCCGACGAGTATCCCGAAGAGTATGGAAAGCTGGCCGCCGACGCCCTTTAAGTAAACCGAGAACAGTATGGTCGCAAGCAGCGTGATGAGCGCAGCCGCCCATGCGATGCCGGAGGTGGCGCCGGTGGCGGCGTCAAACGAGGCCGCGTTGGTGATGGCGGTGCCCGCAAGCGAGATACCGATGACCATCGCGATGGGGCCCGTCACCGTGGGAGGCAGCACCTTTTCTATTTTTTCAATGCCGAAGCGGTTTACGATAAGACCGGCGATGATGGATACGAAGCCTGAACAGATGATGCCGAACTGTGCCTGGGAGATGAGCGTGTCGCTTGCGGGAACGCCGAACTGTGCGCCTGTAATGCCGACGATCGCCGCGATATACGAGAAGCTGGAACCGTAGTAGAGGGGGATCTTTCCTTTGGTGATAAACAGGAAGCAGATTGTCGCAAGGCCGCTTGCGAATATTGTGGTGGAAACATGGAAGCCGGTAAGCAATGCGACAAGTACGGTCGCCGGGAACATGACGAGAATCTGCTGGAGCGCAAAGAAAATCAGTTTGCCCGTGCTTGGCTTGTCCTCCGGCAAGTAGCCGAGGGCAGTCTTAGGTTTTTCCATTTGTATTCTCCTTTCAAATTTCATATGTTTCAGCGTTATACGCATGTAACCATATCGAAACATGAAGACTTCGCTTAGGGGCTATCCATTAGAGTTATCCATTGCTCCCCCTGACCTCGCGTAAGTATACCAAAAGCATGTATGTGTTTTCAATCCCATTTTTACAAAAAAAGAAAATATTTTTGCCTGAATCTTTTTAATGTTCAGTATATGAAAAACAGAATTTGGATATCGCCCGCGAATGTCCTTGTATTGCAGCTTTTCGCCTGTATCCATATGCGAAATTCATGCATAAAGAAAGCCGCCTTCTGTTTAAAAGGCGGCAAAACTCTTTGTGAATTATATAAGCTCCAGAACGACCATTTCGGCGGCGTCGCCACGGCGGGGCCCGAGCTTGAGGATGCGGGTGTAACCGCCGCGCCCCACTTCACGGCTGCGCTTATCGTACTTGGGCGCGAGTTCACGGAACAGCTTTTCCACAACGGGATGCGCCTTGTCCTCGGTGCGCTCTTTGTACTCGGACTTGCTTTCCTTCTTGGACTTAAATTCCGGCACATCATAGAGATAGGCCATGATCTGCCTTCTTGCGTGCAGCTTGCTCGCTTTGTCGTTCGTTACGTCCCGCTCGATGATCTGCTGCTTTTCGTTGCGGGATTCCTTTTTCACGGTTTCGCTGTTCTGATATTCGTTGACGGCGAGCGTGATCAGCTTCTCGGCGATGGGGCGCACTTCCTTCGCACGGGTCTCAGTGGTGATGATTTTGCCATTCCAGATGAGCGCCGTAGTGAGGTTGCGCAGCATAGCGACGCGCTGATCCGTAGCCATATTCAGCTTGCGGTTAGGCATAATGCTTTCCTCCTAGTTACTACTTAACGAGATTCGTATTAGTCTTCGCTGTTGCGGAGCGTCAGCCCCAATGCGAGCAGCTTTTGCTGCACTTCTTCCAGGGATTTGCGCCCGAGGTTCCTTACCTTCATCATTTCCTCTTCGTTGCGCTGCACCAGTTCGTCTACGGTGTTGATGCCCGCACGCTTGAGGCAGTTGTAGGAACGCACGGAAAGATCCAACTCCTCGATTGTCATCTCCAGGATCTTTTCTTTCTTATCCTCTTCCTTCTCTACCATGATGACTTCGCCAGGAATATGGTCCGTCAAATTGGTAAAGAGCGAAAGATGCTCGGTCAGAATCTTCGCGGCATGGCTGACGGCCTCGTCCGGCTCGATGCTGCCCGAGGTCCAGACCTCCAGGGTAAGCTTGTCGAAATCCGTAGAGGAGCCCACGCGCGTATCCTCGACATAGAAGTTGACCTTTTCAATGGGCGTATAAATGCTGTCCACCGCGATCTCGCCAATCGACATGCCGACGCGCTTATTTTTGTCCGCCGATACATAGCCGCGGCCATGATCGAGCATAATTTCCATATGGAGACGCGCGTTCTTGTCGAGCGTGGCGATATGCAGCTCGGGATTGATGATTTCCACATCCGAATCCGGCAGGATATCGCCGGCGGTGACTTCGCCCTCGCCGCTTGCATCGATGACAACCTTCTTTGGATCGTTGCCGTGCAGGCGCACGCAAAGCTCCTTGAGGTTGAGTATGATTTCGGTGACGTCTTCCTTTACGCCTTCCACGGTGGAGAACTCATGCAGCACGCCGTCGATTTTAACGGATGTGACCGCTACGCCGGGCAGCGAGGAAAGCAGGACTCTCCTGAGCGAGTTGCCGAGCGTCGTTCCGAAGCCGCGCTCAAGCGGCTCCACGACGAACCTGCCGTAGCCCATCCTCTTTTCAACGCACTCTATTTTGGGTCTTTCGATCTCAATCATGTTTTCCCTCCTATTGGGCCTGCGCTAAACGCATGTTCAAATCGTTTGAGCGCCCACCCGTACGTCCTAAGGTCAACAAAGATACTTTAGGGGCGTTGCCGCCCCTATGACGGATCTAAAGGTTAGACGCTTATCTGGAGTAGAACTCAACGATCAAATGCTCTTCTATCGTCAGGTCGACATCGTCGCGCTGCGGAAGCGCAATAACCTTGCCCGTGAGCGTCTCCGCATTCATTTCCAGCCACTTAGGGATTGGCTTTCCGGCGCCCTGCTCGCGCAAAGCTTTAAATACGGGAATATCGCGGGAGGACTCGCGCACAGTGATAACGTCGCCAACCTTGAGAAGGTAGGACGCGATATCGACCTTGTTGCCATTTACGCGGATATGACCGTGCAGAACGAGCTGGCGGGCCATCGCGCGGCTTTCGCCCAGGTTCAGACGGTACACAACGTTATCGAGCCTGCGCTCAAGTAGGCTAAGCATATTCTCGCCCGTAACGCCGCGCATGTTAGAGGCCATTTCAAAGTATTTCCTGAATTGGGATTCCAATACGCCGTACGTGCGGCGGCACTTCTGCTTTTCGCGCAGCTGCACGCCGTATTCGGACTGCTTGCGGGTACGGGCCTGGCCGTGCTGGCCCGGCGGGGTGTGGCGCTTCGTAACGGCGCACTTCGCGCCATAGCAGCGGTCACCCTTTAAGAACAATTTCATTCCTTCGCGGCGGCAGAGCCTGCAGACGGAATCTGTATATCTTGCCATAGTACAACTCTCCTTAAACTCTTCTGCGCTTGGGCGGACGGCAGCCGTTGTGGGGGATGGGCGTCACGTCCTTGATCATGTTCACTTCCAGGCCTGCGGCCTGCAGCGCGCGAATCGCGGCTTCACGGCCGGAGCCGGGGCCCTTCACATAGACTTCCACGGTGTGGAGGCCATGCTCCATAGCGGCCTTGGCTGCGGTTTCCGCCGCCATCTGCGCCGCATAGGGCGTGGATTTGCGGGAACCGCGGAAACCCAAGCCGCCCGCGGAAGCCCAGGAAATGGCGTTGCCGAGCGTATCCGTGATGGTGACCATGGTGTTGTTGAAGGAGGAACGGATATGCGCCGCACCGCGTTCGATGTTCTTCCTCTCGCGGCGCTTGCGCGAAGCGGTCTTTTTGATCTTTGTTGATGCTTTTGCTGCCATGTTCGCTCTTCCTCCTTACTTCTTCTTGCCGCCCATCGTACGCTTGGGACCCTTGCGCGTACGGGCGTTCTGCTTGGTGCTCTGCCCGCGGACGGGAAGCCCCTTGCGATGACGAACGCCGCGGTAGCAGCCAATCTCGATGAGGCGCTTGATGTTCATGGAAACTTCGCGGCGAAGGTCGCCTTCCACCTTGACATGACGGTCGATATACTCTCTGAGCTTGTTCACATCGGTTTCGGAAAGATCGCGCACGCGGATATCGGGATTTACGCCGCACGCGGCAATGATATCGGACGCGGTTTTACGGCCGATCCCAAAGATATAGGTCAGACCAATCTCCACGCGTTTGTCTCTGGGCAAGTCTACACCAGAAATACGTGCCATATGGGTGTTACACCTCCTGAAAAAATAGCTCTTTTTTATGTTCACTCCCGCCGGATTGCGCGGGTTTGCCGCGCCAGCCGCACCGAACGGGTTCTTTTCCTGTTGAACCATAGCCAAATTACGGCCGGTTCATACGTTCCGGGCTGTTTTGGAGGCTTGCAATCGTCAAATTTGACGGCTTAGGCGCCAAATTTGACAGGTTTGCACGGCCGCCGCCCGGATAACGCTGCGCGTTATAGGCAGCCGTGTGCAGCCCCCGCACCTTGCGGACGCGTTTGCATCCGCTTTAGATCGCACTTAGCCTTGCTTCTGCTTGTGCTTGGGGTTCTCGCAGATAATCATCACGCGCCCCTTGCGCTTGATGATCTTGCATTTCTCACAAATCGGCTTCACCGAAGGCCTGACTTTCATTTCCGTGCTCCTCCTTAAACTTGTGCTCGCATCAGTTTTTTGCGCGCCAGGTGATTCTTCCGCGCGTGAGATCGTAGGGGGAAAGCTCCACCGTGACCTTGTCTCCGGGCAGTATACGGATAAAGTTCATCCGCAGCTTGCCGGAGATATGCGCGAGTATCTTATGCCCGTTTTGCAACTCGACCTCGAACATCGCGTTCGGGAACGAGTCCGAAACAACGCCTTCTACTTCAATAACATCCTGTTTAGACAAGCTATCCCTCCTCGCCTATTACTCAAGTCCATATCCCAGGGACAAAATGCTTTTTCGTATCTGCGCGTCCTGCACATAGCTGCCCTGCATCAGCTGATTCCGTACGTCTTCCGCCACGGCGGGTTCGAGGCGCACGTGCCTCAGCTTCTTTTTCTTGGGGCGGTCCATTTTACGCAGGCTGCCGTCACATAGCAGCACATATCCTTCCCCGGAAAGACCCACAACCAGAAACGCGCGCCTTCTGTCCCTTCCGGCTGTGCTTACCGCCACGCGGCCCAAAAGTTCCACGCCGCTTTGGTTCATGTCTCCTCCACTTCCGGGCCGTGCTCCTCCTGTGTGAGCGTCAAAAGCTCAGGCGCGCCGTCCGTAATGGCGATGGTGTTCTCGTAGTGCGCGCTCGGGCGTTTGTCCTGGGTGACAACGGTCCAGCCGTCCGCAAGCACCTGCACGTGGGCCGTGCCGAGGTTGATCATGGGCTCGATCGCGATCGTCATGCCGGGCTTTAAGCGGATGCCATGCCCGGGACTCCCGTAGTTGGGGACATCCGGCGCTTCGTGCATTTGCCTGCCGATGCCGTGGCCCACAAGCTCCCGCACCACGCCATACCCGTACGCCTCCGCGTGCACCTGTATTGCCGCGGAAATATCGCCTAAGCGATTGTCTGCCCGCGCCATTTTGAACCCTTCGTAGAAGCACTCCCTCGTGACGCGCACAAGTTTCTGTACTTCGGGCGCAACCGTTCCCACAAAGAACGTACGCGCCGCGTCTCCATGCCAGCCATCCAGGTAGGCGCCGACGTCTATGCTGACGATATCCCCGTTTTGAAGCGTCCGCCCGCCGGGTATGCCGTGCACGACCTGTTCGTTGACGGAGGCGCAGATGCTCCTGGGGTACCCTCTGTAGTTGAGAAAGGAGGCTATGGCCCCGCGGCTTTTGATGATATCTACAGCCGCCTGATCCAGTTCCAGCGTGGAAACACCCGGCCGGACCAGGGTTTTCATGGCCAGCAGCACTTCTTCCACGATGCGCCCCGCCTTGCGCATGCAATCTATTTCGGCGGGAGTCTTAATCGTCATGGCCATCAACCCAACAGGGATACGAGATCCGCATCCACTTCCTCCGGGGTCCGGTTACCATCTATGGTGTGCAATAGGCCCTTTTCCCGGTAATAGGCGATGAGCGGCTCCGTTTGCCTTTCATACACCCGCAGGCGATTTTCCACCGTCTCCGCCTTATCGTCATCCCTCTGGTAGAGCTTGCCGCCGCAATTCCGGCAGCCGCAGCCCGCATGGGTGGAAATGTGGTAGACCGCCCCGCAATCCGGGCAGACGCGCCGCCCGCTGATGCGGGAGACCAGGCGTTCAAAGGGAACTTCCAGGTTGATGACATAGTCGATGCCGGTCAGTTCACAAAGTGCGTCCGCCTGCGCGACGGTGCGCGGAAAACCGTCCAGCAAAAACCCATTTTTGCAATCTTCACGGGCAAGCCGGAGCCTGACCATGTCGATAATGACAGAGTCCGGCACCAGCTCCCCCTTGTCGATATAGCTTTGGGCGCTGATCCCCAGCGCTGTTTTCGCCTTGCGTTCCGCGCGGAGCATATCCCCGGTGGAAATATGGGCGATGTCATACCGCCTGCAAACGAGCGCTGCCTGCGTACCTTTGCCAGCACCCGGAGGCCCCAGGAATATCAGCTTCATGCTTTGCTCCTTCCCTTAACTAAGGAAGCCCTTGTAATGCCGCATAAGCATCTGGTTCTGCAGCTGATCCATCGTTTCGATCGCCACGCTGACCATAATCAGGACGCTGGTGGGACCAAACGGCGACCGGATGCCGAATATGTGCAGAACGACGTTCGGGATGATGGCGATGATCATGAGGAACACCGCGCCAAAGAACGTCAGCCTGCTGCTGATGCGGGAGAGGAAGTCGCTTGTCGGCTTGCCGGGACGGATGCCCGGGATGAAACCGCCGTTTTGCTGGAGATTCTTGCTCATTTCAATGGGGTTGAAGGATATCGTGGTGTAGAAGTACGCAAAGCCCAGTATGAGCAGCGCGTAGAACACGTAATACACCGTGGTGCCCGTTCCCATGTAAGTTCTCCAGAATATGGAGAACGGCTGCTGCCACTTGGGATCTACGATCTGGATGATCATGGTCGGGAACTGCGTGATGGTAAGCGCGAATATGAGCGGCATAACGCCGTTCGCGTTCGGCTTCATGGGAATGTGGGTGGACTGGCCGCCGTAGAGCTTGCGGCCCACCACGCGCTTGGCATACTGCACCGGCACGCGGCGCACGCCTTCATTCACAAACACCACAAGCAGGATAACCGCCGCGATCAGTACCAGGATCAGCGGGACCAGCCATGGAGAATACACCACGCCGACCTGCGGCGCGTAGTTGATGATGGTGGTGGGGATCTGAGACACGATGGATGAGAAAATCAGCAGGGAAATACCGTTGCCGATGCCGATATCCGTAATGCGCTCGCCCAGCCACATCAGGAAGCAGGTACCCGCCGTGGCGACGATACCGATCGTCATGTAGGTGAAGAAATTCGGGTTGTACACCGCGCTGGAGCCGAGGCTCACAATGATGCCCACGGACTGGACCAGCGCCAAGCCTACGCCCACGAACCTGGTGGCTTGCTGCAGCTTCTTGCGGCCATCCTCTTCCTTGGCCAGACGCTCAAGCGCCGGGATGGCAATCTGAAGCAGCTGCACGATAATGGAGGCCGTAATGTAGGGCGAAATGCCCATTGCGAATATGGTGAAATTCGCAAAGCTGCCGCCGGAAAGCAAGTTCAAAAAGCCCAATGCATCATAGCTTGCCATCTGCTGGGCAATAAAGCCTGCATTCACGCCCGGGATGGGAATAAAGCAGCCCACGCGGTAGATCACGATGAGTATGAGCGTCATCATGATCTTCTTGCGAATCTCAGGGACTTTGAACGCGTTGACCAGCGTCTTGAACATTACTCAATCACCTCAACACTTCCGCCCTTGGCCTCGATTGCGGCTTTTGCCGTCTCGGAGAATTTCGCCGCTTTTACGGTGAGCTTCTTAGAAAGCTCGCCGCGCCCCAAAACCTTCAGGCCGTCTTTTTCGATCTTGCTGATGAGGCCCAGTTGCTTGAGCCCTTCAGCAGTGACCACGGTGTCATTCTCCAACCTGTCCAGGTCGGATATGTTGATGATCGTATACTCTTTCGCGAATATGTTGGTAAAGCCGCGCTTGGGCAAACGGCGGGCAAGGGGCATCTGGCCGCCTTCGAAGCCGTTCTTCTTGCTGCCGCTGCGGGCTTTCTGGCCCTTATGGCCCTTGGCGGAGGTCTTGCCCATGCCGGAACCGGTACCGCGGCCTACGCGCTTCTTCGCCTTTGTAGAGCCGGCGGCGGGCTGTAGCTCATGCAGTTTCATGGTATCCCCTCCTTATACTTCTTCCACCTTGAGAAGGTGTTTTACCTTAAAGATTTTGCCACGGGTGCAGGCGTTGTCCGGCTGCACGGTGACGCTGTTGATTTTACGAAGCCCCAGCGCCTCTACGGTCGCTTTCTGATCCTTGAGGGCGCCGATGGTGCTCTTTACGAGCGTGATTTTCAGGTTAGCCATGTTACGCTCCTTTCTGGATCAGTCGAGGATCTCGGATACCGTCTTGCCACGCAAGCGTGCAA
>JAFABA010000197.1 GCA_023426265.1 Bacillota bacterium | reverse complement strand
ATTTACGCGATAAATGGATTTCTTGCAACAGGTTAACCTTCGTCGTCCTCCGTTAATTTGCCCACCGGCCTCGTCCAGTCCCCGGCCAGATGTTTTACGCGTATGCTTGGCGCAAAAATATCATGCGCTCTTTCTTCCGTATGCCTTTCCATAGCCCGTTCTCCTTTTTTCTGTTTTCTTAGCTATAGAAATTCCACGTGCAAGTGATATTTATTCCAAATATCTTTTTTCCTTGTCCCATTTGCCTCCGGGCTGTGTGTATATAGGGTAGCAACACACAGCCCGCATGATGGCTGACATGCGGGATTATTGAAAGGCTCCCCGTCCACCTCTCTTGGCGGGGAGCTTTGTTTGTGGTTTGGTTGGCTAGTACTTCAATTCGATGATCTTGCCGCTGAATTCCTCGTCAACCGCGCAGGCGAACACATAGGAATACAAAATTTCTCTCTCACCATCGTTGCAGGGCATAAAACAAGTAACTGCACGCTCCTTTAAAAGCTGATGCTCAAATTCTTCCGTATCACTTTCCAAGGTGTTCTGTAAACCTTCACCTTTTATCGTCGCTTTTTCCCAGGCATATTGCTCCAGCGCTTGCATATCGATCAGCGTTTCTTCCGGAGGTTTATAGGCTATCAGTTTTCCATCATCGTCTACCGTCATAGCGTCTGATTGCACATTTACTTTTTGAAGTTTTTCCGCCGCTACATCAAATATGTACCAGCATTCGGGTCCTCGCAATAAAATGTATCTTCCGTTATCGCTTGCCGATGAGGAAAAGTCAAACTTAAGGAAATTTAAGGCGTCCTTGCTTTCGGGGAAAAGTTCCATACAGTCTACTACGGTGGTTACTTGCATTTGGTGATCTTGATATACGCAGAGAACAAACAGCCCATCAATTTGAAAAGAATAGACATTCTCGTAAAGTCGTTCTCCCATATTGATAATGGGAAACGAGCCGTCACCTTGCTCGACCCGTGCCTGATAGCTATTTAGCTGAAGCTTTATCTCGTCTGGGGCGGTCTTGATATATTGCGAAGCGCCACCGGAGCAGCCGCATAAACAAAGCAGAGTTGCTATGAGCAAAAATGAGCATATCTTTTTCATTGTCGTCCCCCGATCATATTCTTCATAAATTCAGGATAGGGAGATTTAAGTGGTTGGCATTTACACGGACTGGTTTTCTCCATATTTTACATGTATTTGCTCATGATTGACAAGTCGGCAAGAATGAATTCTTCATGAATTCTTAATCCATTTCCCTCTAACATCTTAATCCCATATTCCGGTACAATATCCCATAAGGGGTGAATGCAGTGTACCGTATTTTGATTTGCGATGACGATCACGATATCGTATCCGCGCTCAATATCTATTTGCGCGCCGAGGGGTATGAAACCGTACTTGCCTACAACGGGCGCGAGGCGTTGGAAGCCGTAAAGGGGAACGAAATCCATCTGGCGCTCATGGATATCATGATGCCGGGCCTGGATGGCATTGCGGCGACGGCGCAGCTAAGAGAGACCAGCAATATTCCGGTTATACTCCTCACAGCCAAAAGCGAGGATAGCGACAAGGTGCTGGGCCTGACGATAGGCGCGGACGATTATGTAACAAAGCCGTTTAACCCCATGGAGGTGCTCGCCCGCGTCAAATCCCAGCTCCGGCGCTATACGCTTTTGGGCGGCATGGAGGGGAAGGGGAACTGCAGGCTGGTGCTGGGCGGCATCGTGCTGGACGACGCCGCAAAAACGGTAACGGAGGACGGGGAAACCGTTTCTTTGACGCCGACCGAATACAGCATATTAAAGCTGCTGATGGAAAAGCCGGGGCATGTGTTTTCCTCCGCGGAGATATACGGCGCGGTCTGGAAGGGCAGCGCCATCGGCATGGAAAACACCGTGGCGGTGCATATCCGCCATATCCGGGAGAAGCTTGAAATCAACCCTGCGGAGCCGAGGTATATCAAAGTCGTCTGGGGACATGGGTACAAGATGGAGAGGGGATTGTTATGAAAACAAAGCTGACGCACCGGTTTCCCGTAAAGGTGGCGGCCGTATTCCTGTTTGTGGCCACGGCACTTTTTGCCTTTGCCTGCTTTGGCGCATTTGCTTTGACGCAGGCGTATGAGAGTGGGGAGATTGTGATCGAAGATCCCTGGCTGATGCAGGTGATGCCCCCAACGGACGTTCAGGTTGCGCTTCCCTGGATGGGAATTTTGGCGACCGTGGTATCCGTCGTGCTGTTTATATTCCTCATGTGCGCGGCGGGAAGGCGGGAAGGCAAAGAGGAGCCCGCCTGTTCCAGATTGGATCGTTTTCCGTTCGATCTGCTGCTCACTATTTTGATTTTTATATTTTACTGCATGGTAAACATTCTGGATTCCGCAACAATAGGCCTCAGCGTTGGCCATAGCATCGGCTATCTCATAACAATCGCGGGAGTCGTGATTGCCGTCAGTACGCCGCTTTTGCTGATGCTCTTTATGACGTTTGCGGCCCGCGTCAAAACGGGTACGCTCTGGCGCAACAATGTCATTACATTTGTGCTGCGCTTTATCTGGAGGTGCCTGCGGTATCTGGGGCGCGGCGTGCGCACAATCTACCGGAACCTGCCCGTGCTCTGGAAGCTCATCGTATCCTATGTTGTGTTCGGCCTTGTTTGCATGGTGCTGTTTGCCGATGGCATATCGGGGGGCGGGTTTTCCCTGTTCCTGTTCTTCATCGTCACGCTTGCGGCGCTTGCAGCGCTGTGCTTCTTAGGCCTTCAGCTGCAGCGCGTCAAAAAGGGCGGGGAAGCGCTCTCAGAGGGGCGCATGGAGGAACACATCGACACGTCCAAACTGCTCTTTGATATCAAGACACACGCCGAAAACCTCAACAACATCGGCTTGGGCATCAGCCGCGCGGTGGAAGCGCGCATGAAAAGCGAGCGCATGAAGACGGATCTCATCACCAATGTCTCGCACGATATCAAGACTCCGCTGACGTCCATCGTCAACTATGTGGACCTTTTGCAAAAGGAAGAGTTGGGCAATGAAACGGCAAAGGAATATGTGGAAGTGCTTGCCCGCCAGGCGCAGCGGCTCAAAAAGCTGACGGAGGATATCGTGGAAGCGTCCAAGGCTTCAAGCGGCGCGCTCAACGTTGCCCTTGCCCCGACCGACGCCGCGGAGCTTGTGCACCAGAGCCTGGCCGAATACGCGGAAAGGCTTACGCTTGCGGGGCTGACCCCGGTTGCGCAGGTAGCGGATAATTTACCGCTCGCGCTGGCGGACGGCAGGCTGCTGTGGCGGGTGGTGGATAACCTTTTGAGCAACGCCTGCAAATATTCCATGCCGGGTACGCGCGTGTATGTGGAAGCCGGGCAAAGCGGCAATATGGTGAAAATCTCAGTAAAAAGCATCTCCAGGGAGGCGATCGGCGTTCCCGCCGAGGAACTGATGGAACGCTTCGCGCGCGGCGACGTATCGCGCTCCACGGAAGGCAGCGGGCTGGGCCTTTCCATTGCCAAAAGCCTGATGGAGCTGCAAAACGGCGAACTGCGCCTTGCCGCGGACGGCGATCTCTTTAAGGCGGAGCTGACGCTTCCGGTGGTATAACAATGAAACTTCCCCAATGTTTGGCGCATTTTTGCCTTGCTGCACAAAATAATTTTTATTTTGCCGTGAATCGACAAAACTTCCCATGCAATTTTGGGTATCCTATGGTATGATAGAACAGCTAGGCAATGGATGCTTGGTATAAAATGGAGGTAGAATTCTTTGGCAGACAAAATACTTACTTGCAGAGACTGCGGGGCAGACTTCTTATTCAGTGACAGTGAACAAGCCTTTTACCAGGAAAAGGGATTCACAAACGAACCCCAGCGGTGCCCGAATTGCAGAGCTGCAAGGAAGAGCCAGCAGAGGGGCGGCAATCGGGATGGATACGGCAATTCCGAACGGCAAATGTACCCTGCCGTATGCGCACAGTGCGGAAGGGAAACGACCGTTCCGTTTCGGCCTTCCTCCGATAAACCGGTATATTGCAAGGATTGCTTCCAGCCAAGGGAGCGCACAAGGTCCAGGTATTAACGGTTTCGCCTCCGCTTGCTTGCGGAGGCTTTTTTATTATACCGCGAAGCAAGGACGCGGTATTTGGTACGTTGGAGGCGCTGGCCCACAGTAAGCAAGGGAGCGCAAGGATGCGGCTTTGCCGCAACGCAGCGTGACCATTGTGAATTGGGGAGGCTCGGGGGGCAAGGCACCTGAAATAAGTATAGGGCGCGGCATATGCCGCGCCCTCGGTTTATGCAGTATCTTTCTATTTCGCCTCTTGCGCCTGCGTACGATTTAGCTTGCGTATAGCCGGGATGCTGCCGCACAAAAGCGCGGTTAAGAGCACTGCGATGCCGGAAAGGAAAAACCAGCGCGTCACGCCGACGCTGTCTGCGAACGCGCCGCTCAACGCCAGCCCCAGCGGCATGGCCAGGGATATGACGCTGCCGGTGAGCGAGAACACGCGCCCCAGGTACTCCGGCGGGATACGCTCCTGAAACAGCGCGGTCTGTATGCCGCTGTAAAAGGGCACGGAAAGCCCCATCACGGTGCAGCATGCTACAAACGCGATGAATCCCTTGGGCGGCAGAAGCCCGGAAGCGAGAAGGGCCACGCCCATCAGCCCGATGGAGGCGGACATCCAGTTGACCCGGCGCTTCACATGCAGCGCGCCCAGTGCCAGGGAGCCAAGCAGCATACCCGCCGCGTACGCGATCTCCGTGGCCGAAACATGCGCGGGCGTACCGCCGAAGTACCGCATGCTCATCAGCGGATACAGCGCGTTGATGGGCATGTAAATCAGCATGTAGACAGCGCCGACGAGCAGCAGAGCAAACAAACCGCGCTCTTTGATTAAGGCCGCAAACCCCTCCTTTAGCTCCGCGAAGAAACGGGTTGCCTGCCGCTCTGTCTTGAGGTTGGGGATACTTACCCGGGCGACGGTTGCGCAGGCGATCAACGCGCCCGCCACATCAAGCGCCATCAGCGCGGTCAGGCTCCAGGCGGAATATAAGAGCGCCGCAATGGCAGGGCTTATGATATAGCTCACGGATTGCAGCGCCTGGCTGTAGCCCGCGCAGCGGGTCAGTTGATCTTCGGGAACCAGCAGCGGCGTCACCGCGCTTAAGGCAGGGGAATGGAATGCTGTGCCCACGCTGCGAAGCGCCAGCACCATCAGCACCAGCCAGACGGGCGGATCCATCACATACGCGAACGCGGCGAGCCCTGCGCCGCACAGAGCAATCATGAGGTCCGCGCCGATCATGATGCGCTTGCGGTCGTAGCGGTCCACCCATACCCCAATCAACGGGCCGAGCAGGGCATACGGCAAAAACCCGGCCAAAGAGGCGAGGGAGAGGATCAGCGCGGAGTTCGTCTTCTGTGTAAGATAAAATATGAATGCCATCTGCACGATGGCGCTGGTGATGAGCGAGATTGCCTGCCCACCCCATATGGTGAAAAACGTTCGTTTCCAGTTTTGCGTCTGTGTCATAAGGCGCTCCTTTCGTCGTACAAAAAAACAGGCCAAAGACTGGCTTTGGCCTGCATGCGCGCACAGAAAGAGCGGAACAAAGAATGGCAAACGCCATTCCGGTGTTCTGCATCCAGAGTGTTGATCCACGCAAAAAATAAGCAAGCCAAAAAGCCCAGTCAATGGGAAACAGGGGCTTTTCAATCCTTTCTTATCTTAAGCGGATGGAAGCACACATGGATGCAAAAGACCTCCTTGTTAGTACTATGTGAAAGTATACCATACCGAACGGCACAGAAGCAATTCCAAAACTTGAGTGAATTATCAAGGCGATTTTCTGCGCAATACGCAGTATTTCAGTATCAAAATAATTTCGCGTTTATTCGAAATAATTTAAGCAATTTCTTCATTTAATTCAGGGGCTCAAATTCGCGCAAAAGGCCACAAAATTAAATTCGGATTTATATTGAAATAATTCGGG
>JAFABA010000144.1 GCA_023426265.1 Bacillota bacterium | reverse complement strand
TGCCTGATACAATACCGGCAGGTGAGAAGCGGGCGCTTCTGCTTGAACAATAGAATTATATAGAGGAAACTGCCTGATGTCAAGCGAAAACTTGATTTTGGAGACCGCTATTCGTGTTGAAATGATTACAATTCGCCATTTTCTTTTCCTTCTGCTTTCTGAACCTTATTCCGGTTGAAAATGGCGGCAAAAATCCCACAAGCAATGCCGGAAAGTATACAAGAAGCACTTATTTTATGATGCGTGTGGTGCCTTCCTTTCGCGGGGGAGGCGTGGATTCCTTGCCGATATATCCGATTGCGGCAGCGGAGCAAATGGTATGCTCTCTGGGGATGCCCTGCTCAAAAAGGAAGTCCCGCACGCCGGAGTCGTTTCGCAGCCAGTGCAGCTGATTGATATAGCAGCTGCCCAGCCCAAGAGACTGCGCCGCTAAGAACAGGTTTTCCAGCCCTAGCGCGCAGTCCGCCATCGCGTTCTCATAGTTCGGCCGGTTCGAGGCGATAATGAGAGTAGGGGCATGGTAGTAGAAATTATAGCCTTCCCGTTGCGAAGCAGTTTTCGCTCCGAGCTTGCCGGGATAATCGTCATCCGGTACCCAGTGCTGGAAACCCTCCCGAACAAGTTCATTCAATTTCAAAAGGATTCCCTTGTTCTGAATGGCGGTAAACAACCAGGTCTGATTGTTTCCGCCGCTGGGCGCCCAAATGGCGGCATCAAGCAGCGCCTCCAGGTGTTCCAACTCAATCTGCCGCTCCTGAAAGTTTCGGGTGCTCCTGCGCGCGTGGATGCTGTTCAACACTTCGTTCTGAATCACAGTAAAACTCCTATCCGCAACCGAACGCATCCCGGCTGCTTATCCGCATTATTTTGATTGCCTTGCCGGGCATTTGGTATGATCGGTAAACCAGAAACAGCTTTTGCAACTGCGGCACATATTGACCGGTTCACTTCCCAGCACATGATTTGCAAATTCAGGATCGGTCAGCATGCCTTTGCCGATGCCTGCAAGGTCCACATAATCGTTTTCGATCAGAAATCGGACCTGTCCTTCCGTCCGAATCTCGTTGACCGCGATCACAGGGATGCCCACTTCTTTCTTGATTTCACATCCGCTATAGGCCATAGAACTGCATAAAAAGCCTTCCGGGACGGGCTGCACGGGCGGTTTCATGCCAAAGGAAATGTTGAGGATGTCGATGCCGGACTTTTCAAAGAGCCTCGCCGACGCAACACCGTCCCTGCTTTCCGGCTGATACGCACCCATCCTGACACCCAAAATGAACTTCTCATGCGCTTTCTTCCGAATCTCCGGGAGGATCTCTAAAAGGATTCTCGCACGGTTATCAACATTGCCGCCGTACTCGTCTGTACGCCGGTTGTAGGAAGCGTCGAGGAATTTGCACAGAGTAAAGCCGTGGGCAAAATGGAATTCGGCGCCGTCGAAACCTAATGTACAGGCGGTGACGGCCGCCTGCGTCATATCCTGTTGCATCGAATGAATTTCCGAAGCGGTCAACGCGTTGATATCCAGGTCGCTGCAGGCAAGCTGCATTACAACAACCGCGCCGTACCCGTGGCAGTTATCGGCAATCTGCTTTAATACCCGGGTATTATCCTCCGACCACTTTTGGGTGGAACTTGCCGCACCGAAGACGGCGGTGGCCTGAATAAATATCAGCCCCGCTCCGCCCCTGGCGCGTGCGGTGTAGTGCGCAACGTGCTGTCTTCCGTAAAAAGAACCGTTGTCCCCACGGAAGGAAAACGTGACCATCGGTTCCATAACAATTCTGTTTTTGATCGTATTGCCCCGAATCGTAAGCGGCTCCTGCAGGTTCGCCATCGGTTTCCCCCCGTTGTCAAAAATGATTGCAGAATACGGTATCCTCTAACGGTTTTCTGCAGCTATGGTCCAAGTTGCTTTTGAAGCTCTCATATACCCTCCGCCAAATTCCTGTTTCCATTATATCACTAATCTGCACTCACAATATCATGAAAGGAGCAAAAACAAAAGGGACTTGAACCGTGCGGGTTCAAGTCCCCTTGCTTTGCGTAAACGATTTTCGTATCATGATTGCTTTGCCCCGCAGGAAGCGCAGAAGCGCGCATCGGCGGGAAGCTTTGCGCCGCAGCTCATGCAGAATTTCTGGCCGGATGCAGGCTGCGATTGCGGTTGCTGCTGCGGTTGCTGCTGCTGTTCGGCCTGCTGATGAAACATCTGGTTTGCCATCTGGAAGCCCGCGGCCATGCCCACCGCGGAACCCATGGCGGCGCCCGCGCCGCTGTCCCCGCCATTCTGCATGGCGTCCATCATGGCGATGCGCTGGTATTTATCCATGTCGCCCACCATGGCATAGGAAGCGTTCTGGTTGATCTTTTTCTGCACTTCCTCCGGGTAATTGACGTTTGCGATGGTGAAGTTGGTAATGGAAAAGCCGGATTTATTCAGTTCCATGTCCAAGTCCGAGCAAATGCCCGCGCCGATTTCGCGCGCGTTGGCCTGGAGGTTGAACATGTCCTTGCCCTCTTTTAAGATCCAGCGCATCAAAAGCTGGTCCACTTCCGCCATCACGCGCTCACGGATATCGTCTACGGTGAATTCCCGCTTGACACCCGCGATTTTGTCTATAAGCGCCACATAGTCCGACACCTTCATCTGGAATGTGCCGAACGCGCGTATGGGCATGCCGCCCGGCATGCCGACTGCCGGAATGAGCACGCTCGATTTCGTACCCCACTTGACGGTGAATTCCTTGGTGTTTACAAACAGCACCTCGGCCCTTAACCCGCTGTTGAAGCCGAACTTAAAGCCCTTGAGCGTACTCAAAAAGGGAATAATGGCGCTTTCGATCTCGTAATTGCCTTCATCGGTAAATATGCCTTCAATACGGCCATTATAAAGGAATATGGCGTCCTGGCCGGGGCGGATCACAAGGCGGCTGCTCTTTTTGAGCTCCTTGTTGCTCCACTTCCAGAATATCACGTCGTCCCGGAACTCTTCCCATTCCACCACATTCGCAAATTGATTTTGAAAGATGCCCATTTTCAATGCACTCCGTTCTTCATTTAGGTAGGGAACTTACCCCTGCCGTACAAAATAGATGATAAGCCCTACGAGGATAAGGCCCAGTATGACCACAAGGGCGATCTTCCACTTGCTCTTGGGGTATTGCCCAAATACCCGCCCCGTCTGCCCATTGATCAAAAAGCGGAACGGCTTTCCCTGGTATTGATACCCGCTCATCCACATGGGCAGCAGCACATGCTTGAACTTGACGTTGAGATAATGGTCGTTGAGCGTATGAACCCGCGCTTCGTCAAAGCGCTGCAATATCTCCCTGCGCGCCATATCGCGCAATTCGTCCCGCATTTTACTCTGTGCCTGGGCAAAGCCTTCTTCTACGCCCAGCGTATACTTTTCCGCCTGATAACCGGAAAGGTAGGCAAGGTCAAACGGCATGCAATTGCCGGACGTTGCAAACGCGCTGTTGCGGTTCAAAAGCGGGTCCTGCTGCGCGCGGGCGCAGATGAGCACATCGTCAAAAAAGTGCGATATGGTGCCGCTCACGGGGTACCAATGCACGCGCCTTTCCTGGCGCTTGTTTTCGCCGGTCCCCACCGTTACATAATACACCCTGCCGCCCTGGCCGGTATAGTGTGCGGTGGTGTCCGCGTCGTACGTCCAGTAGGGGAGGTAAACGGATTGCAGCTTATCCTGCTGGTACAGGTTTTTGAGCGAATTGGGCGCGAACCATTTGCCCTTGATCCACTTGCGGAACAGTTCCCCCGCCTTGTGGCGGTCCACCTGGAAGGGGACGATGCCCTCCGGGCGGATGCCCGCTTCCTGCAGCACGGGCAGTACGTGCGAGCTGCCGCAAAAACCGCAGGCCGCGGTGGTGGCGGCTTTCTGCACCACAATTTCAGCGCCGCAGCTTTCGCAGCGCATGACCTGGGTGACCGATTCCCATTCCTCGTCGCTTCTATGGCTCAAAAACTCCTGGTAATCGTGCTCTTCCACCAGATTGTCTTCCGGCGCTACGGCTTCTTCCCGCCCGCAATTGGGGCACCGGAATGTCTGCCGTGGAATATCGAACTCCATGATGCCGCCGCAGCCCTCGCAGTAAAATACATGGGTGTCCTGATGCTGCTCCATGCTGTCTCCCCCCTGCATGTTCATTAGCTGTTATTGCTTGCCCAGCTTGGCTTTGAGCGCCGCAAGCTCGTCTTCCACGGCGGGCGCGGCGTCCTCATACCGCTCCATAGCGTCGGCCAAGGTATCTGCCGCGGAATTTGTATTGAGTTCCGCCATGGCGTTCGCTTCGTCGATCATGCGGTCCGCTTTTTCTTCCATGCGCTCGAACGCGGAAATGGAAGCCGCGCTGTCGTTGATGCTTCCGGCCATTTTATTGATCCTGCTCTGCGCCTGTGCAACCGCCACCTTGGCCTTTACGGCGTCGCGGCGGGAATTGAGGTCGCCGATCTGGTCAACAAGTTTATCGTGCATCTGGCGCATTTTGAGCGCGTTCGCAGAAGCGCTCTCGTATACCTTCTGCAAAGACGCGGCGTTTTCCGCCGTTTGCGCCTTTTTGCTCAAAAACAGTTTCGCGTCCGCGTCGTTTCCGGCAAGCACCGCTTTTTCGGCGTATGCCTGGAGCTTGTTGACCTCGGCCGCAGCCTCGTCATATGCGCGCTTAGAACGCGCTTCCTCGGCCATGATGCCCGCGGTTTCCGCCTTGACCTGGCCGAGGTCGTCGTTCAAATCCCGCAGCATTTGATCGATCATTTTTGCGGGGTCTTCCATTTTATCCAGAGCCGCGTTGATATTTGAAGCCATGATGTCGCGGAAACGTTTCAGGATTGACATAAACTGGACCTCCTGTTTTTTCTATATTATATAAGAAAAAGGGTGGGAATCAAATCGCTTATGCTATTGAAAATGCAAAGTATTTATAAATTATGCTGTACTTTGCGCTTATGGGCTGCTTCAAAAGCTCATTTCAGACATGATGCGGGAATTGCAAAAAGACAATCAGATGGGTTCACAGCAATAAAACGGACATGAAAATGGGAAAATACATCCAAATTATAAAAATCATGTTGCATAATTATTCATATAGATGTATAATTATCGCATCTACCAGAAACAGGAGGCGTAAACATGGCAAAGGAGAAAATTGCCCTTGCATATTCGGGCGGATTGGATACTTCCGTCATCATTCCCTGGCTCAAAGAGCATTACGATTGCGAGGTCATCGCCGTAGCCGTTGACGTCGGCCAGGGCGAGGAGCTTTCCCCGCTCTATGAAAAGGCCATTAAGACCGGCGCAAGCAAGATCTATGTAGAGGACGTCAAAGAGGAATACGTGCGGGATTTCGTGTTTCCCACCCTCAAGGCCGGTGCGAAGTATGAAAACAAGTATCTCTTGGGCACCTCTACCGCCCGCCCCGTCATTGCCAAGAAGCTGGTGGAAATCGCCAAAAAGGAAGGCTGCACCGCTGCCGCCCATGGCGCGACCGGCAAGGGCAACGACCAGGTCCGCTTTGAGCTGACCATCAAGGCGCTCGCCCCGGAGCTGAAAATCATCGCCCCCTGGCGCATCTGGGACCTCAAAGGCCGCAGCGAGGAGATCGCTTACGCCAAGGAGAAGAATATCCCCCTGCAGTTCAGGGCCGAAGAATCCTACAGCATGGACCGTAACATCTGGCA
>JAFABA010000085.1 GCA_023426265.1 Bacillota bacterium | reverse complement strand
TGCTTTGAAAAGCGTCTGGGCGGCAGCACGCGGCCGTAATTTTTTATATCTTCTCCCCGACATCGAGCGCTTCCACAAACTGCTTTGCCACCCTGGGCGAACGCCCGCCGCGGGAAAGCGCGTGCCGCTCCGCCTGCAATAATAGTTCGTCCGTCGCGTCCATGCCGCGCTGCTCCAAAAGCTTGCTTACAATCGCAAGATAGCCTTCCTTGTCCGGCTTGCCGAAGTATACCCGCAGGCCGAAGCGCTCGGAAAGGGATGTCTGCTCTTCTATGGTTTCGTTGCGGTGGATATCGCCGCCCTCGCGGTCGGAAAACCGCTCGTTGACGATATGTCTCCGGTTGCTGGTGGCGTAGATTGCTACGTTTTTCGTGCGCGCGGCGGCGGAGCCTTCCAGTATGGCTTTTAATGCGCCGCTTTCCTCGCTGCACTCCGCAAAGGACAGATCGTCCAAGTATAGAATAAAGCGCAGCGGATTGTCCCGCAAGCGTTCGAGTATGGAGGGAATCAGCAGAAGCTGGTGCTTTTTGATTTCGATGAGCCGCAGCCCATCCTGATGATAGTCGTTGACCAGCGCCTTTACCGTGGAGGATTTGCCCGTGCCCGCGTCGCCGTATAAAAGCGTATTGGCGGCAGGCTTTCCGTTTAGAAGCGCCAGAGTGTTCGCTTGCACAAGGGCGCGTTCGCGCTCATACCCCTTGAGCTCAGAGAGGCGGACAGGGTCCGGCGTCCGCACGGGGACGATGGTATCGTTTTCAACGTGAAACATGGCATGCTCCGCGTAGATGCCGTACCCGACCTTGTTTAGCCGCGCCATGCGGTCCTCATACGCTTGGGTAAAGGAAAAGGGGTGCGTCGTCCATTCCGGGAGATACCCGCTGAACTGAAGCGCCTGCCGCACCGCCTGCGCATCCAGTTGGGAGAGCTCCTCCAATATGGCTAGCTCGGCGGCAAGGCATACGCGCAAAGCCGCGGATATGGGTTCATGGCCGACGCGTTTGCAGACATACGGGTTTTCGTTTGCGGCAACGCGGCCCCATACATAGGCCGTCCAATCCTCGGTGGTTTCAAAAAGCCGCGCCACAAAAGCGGCGTAGGCGTCAACACGTTCCGCCTCGCTTTTTCGCGTGCAGGTCAAGACATCCATCAGCGAAAGGAAGACTTTGTCGGATAACAGATTTCGAAACAAAACAAGAGAGCGGAGCTTGATATAGAGCGCCATCAGGTCTTTCAAAACGAATTCCTCACTTAATCGTTACGATTACGGGTATTTTTGATTATCCCTATCTTACGCCAAAGTACGCGCGCGGGCAAGCGATTGAAGTGCGCTTGCCGCTATAGGATGGCAACAGCATTAAAAATGCCCCGCTATCTGCGGGGCTCCTGTCACATATTCACATTATGATGACGATGACGATGAGGCCGCGGCGGCTGCCGAAGCGCCCGCCGCGGCAGCGAGGGCGACCTGCTGCGCCACGAGCATGCCTGTCAATCCGCCTAGAAGCGCGGCGTTGAGCGGTTCCCGGCTGTTTGGCTGTGCATAGATCACCAAAGAGGCGCTTAACAGCAGCAATTCCGTCTTCTGCACGAATAACGGGCCAAACCCTTTTTGCGCGCGGAGCGAGGATGCGGTTTCCGCGATATTCGCCGCAATAAAATTCGGGGAGAGCGGGGAAAGGGCGAGCGCGCCTAGCATGGGCAGCAGGTAGTGGCGCCGGAATGGAAGCTCCGCGGTCTTCAGGGCGTCGTAAATCTGCAGCGCGCGGGTACTCGTATCCATACCCGTTGAAAGCGAAAGCAGCATGGAAAGGTTTAAAACCTCGCTCTTGGGAGATAACTCGCTCAGCTCGATATACAGGCGCTCGGTTTTGATCGCGGCCACCTCCGCTTTGGCTGCGGTGCTGCCGACGAGCGCGGAATAGATGACATGCCGCTCCCCGCAAAGGAAGGGGTGCGCAAGGCGAACCGCTTCATACATGGCGCGGGTTTTCCGAATGGTCTCCTGCTGTGCATCCGGCGGTACGGCGCTTGCGATCTGGAATGCGGCGAATACAAGGGACATACTGGGAGCAAAACGGCTGGATTTTAAGTTGCGGTAGACGATCAGGGTCTCCTTGAGCAGCCGCTCCGGCTCTTCATGAAGGGACAGCATGGCCGCAAGCCCAAGCTGCACGGTGCCGCGGAACATGGAGAATACGCCGGTATTCTCTTTAATCAGGCGCATTGCGTCCCTAACGCGCACGCGATCGATCTCCCGTCCTTCGCCCGCGTAAAGAAGCGCCGCCATCCGGCGCATCATGGGGCTTTGAAAGGGAAATTCATCTTTTGCGGCTTCCGTATTTTTAATAAACAGCTGTATGGCCTCACAGAGCGCGGTCGTCATACTTATCCTCCGAAGATATGCTTCACAAGGCGATTGAACCGGTACTTAGCATTTGCAGCAAAAGTCCGGCTTTATACGCGGCTCCAAAAGAAAGGCGCTACCCGCTGCTTTTACAGTACGATATCTGACGGGAAAGCACAATATAAAGCGGAGAATCCCGGCAATTCTGCCTGAATAAGCCAATATGTATTTGCGCGATATTCCTCCAAAGCCCTGATAATGCGTGCAAAAACCGTTTTCAGCCTGATGCCTTCTAAATGCTTATGCTACGATATGCGTAGAAAACATACATTACTTGAAAAAAGGAATGAAACGGATGGAACAGCAAGACGCCGCGGAAGTACTTCGCCAAAAGGCGGAGGCATATTTTGCCGCATGCGACGCGACGCGCGAGCGCGTCACGCTCAAAAACGGGGAATTGAGCTACCATCAGGTGCCATATACCATGGCGGGTCTTTGCGCGGCGCTTGACGTCCCGCGGGAGGCGCTCGAACGCGCCCGCCGCCCGCAGGAAGCGGGGAAACGCAGAAGGCGGTCTAAGGTCCAGGCAGCGCTTGCCTGGGCGGCGGCCCGGGTGGAACAGCACCTGGTGGAACGGGCTCTGCTGGGGGAAATCAACGCCAATCTGGCCGCTTTGCTATTGAAGGATTGGGGATATGGCGCAATGGAGCCGCAAAAGGCGGAGAAGGGGGAAACGTCCCTCACCGTGGTCCTGGAGGACCCCGAAGAGTTAAGCAGGTAATCGTACCGTCTTATGACAGGGAGGGACAGGATGCAGAAAAAACGGAAGCTTATGGGTACGCCTAGCGCGCAGCAGCGCGCTTTTTTTATCAGCACGGCGCGGCATGTGGCCTATGGCGGCGCGCGCGGCGGCGGCAAAAGCTGGGCCATGCGCCGGAAGTTTGTGCTGCTTGCGTTGCGTCGCCCCGGGTTGCAGCTTTTGCTGCTGCGGCGTACGTTACCGGAGCTGCAGGAAAACCACGGCCGGCCTTTGCAGCAGGAATTGTACGGTCTTGCCAACTACAACGCCGGGGCGCGCTCGTTCCATTTCCCCAACGGCTCCCGCATCCGGCTGGGATATTGCGATAAGGAAGCGGACGTCTACCAATACCAGGGGCAGGAATACGACGTCGTCGGTCTGGAGGAGGCGACGCATTTTACCGAAGCGCAGATGCAGTTCTTATGCACCTGCAACCGCTCCACGCGCACGGATTTCAGGCCGCGCATGTACTACACCTGCAACCCCGGCGGCGTGGGGCACGCCTGGGTCAAGCGGCTGTTTATTGACCGGCAGTATCGGAACGTGGAGCGCGCGGAGGATTATGCATTCATTCCCGCCCGCGTGACCGACAATAAAGTGTTGATGGAGCGGGACCCGGACTATGTCCGCACGCTCTTGAACCTGCCCGAGCAGCTTAGGCGCGCCTATCTTGAAGGGGACTGGGACGCGCTGGAGGGGCAGTATTTTCCCGAGTTCCGGCGGGAAAGGCACGTATGCGAACCGTTTTCCATCCCTGCCTGGTGGCGGCGGTTCCGCGCCATGGACTGGGGCTACAACGATTTTTGCTGTGTGCTGTGGTTTGCCTGCGGGCCGGACGGGCGGGTATACGTCTACCGGGAGGAATACAAGAGGCAGGTATTATCCTCCCGCATGGCGGAGCGCATTGTGGAGCGTTCCGAAGGCGAGCATGTCGCCTATACCGTTGCTTCTCCCGACGCGTGGCAGAAGCGCGGGATCTCAGGCCGGGAGGATGGCATGGAAGGCGAAAGCATAGCGGAGGTGTTTGCGAAGCACGGTGTGGCGCTCCTTAGGGCGGATAACGCCCGCATCCCCGGCTGGCAGCGCGTGCGCGAATATCTTGCGGACGCAGAGGATACAAAGCCGCTTTTGCAGATATTCTCCACCTGCGCCAACCTGATACGAACATTGCCGTAGCTGCTGCATGACAACAAAAACCTGGAGGATGCCGCCGGTGGGGAGGATCACGCGCCCGAAGCGCTGCGCTACGGGCTGATGTCCCGCCCCGCAAAGAGCAAACCCGTATTGCCGCGGGCCGCTGCGGCCTACGACCCGTTCGTGCCCAATGCGTCCGCTTCCGGCGGATTCCTGATTCGGTAACAGGATTGCATGAAAGGCCTGTTTTCCTGCGGCCGGGTATGGTATGCTGTTGAAAACGTTCAGGAGGCCGCCCCATGCGCAGAAAAGACCGCGAACAATCCCGAGAATTTGCTCTGGAAGTTGTTGATACCTGCCCTTATGCCGTGCTCGCTACCGTAAACGCGGACGGGACTCCCTATTGCGTGCCCGTCACCATCGTGCGGGACGGGGAAGCGATCTACTTCCACGGCGCGCTGGCCGGGCAAAAGATCGAAAACCTCACGGCCCGCCCGCAAGTGTCTCTGGCGTGCGTTTCCCGCGCCATTACCAGGCAGCAGACCTACAGCGTGGACTATGCCTCAGCCATCGTAACCGGCGTTGCCTCTTTGGTGACGGAAAAGGAAGAAAAAGCGCATGTGCTCCGCATCCTGTGCGAACGCCATACGCCGGAGGCCATGGATGGCGTGGAAAAATACATCGCCTCGGGCATCGGCCATGCGGCGGTGGTGCGCGTTACGGTCACATCCATAACGGGGAAGGCGAATACCTAATACCGCAAAATATAAGAGCAGGTCGATGCGGCCCTGCTTATGCTTAAAAATCCACCGTCTGGGGGATCGCAATCCCCCATAATTTAATCAAATCTGACGATTCTGAAGATTGGTTGTGCAGCGTTAAGCTGTACATCATTCCTTGCGGAATACCCGAATGTGTCATTCGGGTGCATGCGCCAGATCTGGGGGAAAAAATGCCGCCATAAGCGGCATTTTAACTTACAGAAAACCCACTGGAAAGCCCAAAGGGCTTTCCAGTGGCATGTGTTACGCTGCGCCGCCTTCGGAGAGCGGCTTTTCCCTGCCCTGCTCCATCAGGAGCTTGTCCGCCACCAGGGCGATAAATTCCCCGTTGGTCGGCTTGTCGTTTTTGGAGTAGATGTTGTAACCAAAGAGCTGGTTGATATTTTCGATCTTTCCGCGTGTCCAGGCGACTTCAATCGCATGGCGGATGGCGCGTTCCACTTTGCTGGGCGAAGTGGAGAACTGCTTCGCGATACCGGGATACAGCTCCTTGGTGATGCGGTTGATGAGCACGGGCTGATAGAACACCATACGGATGCCTTCGCGCAGATAATAGTAGCCCTTGATATGGGCGGGTATCCCCGCCACCAGGAATACGGACGTGATTTTTTCATCCAGGGTTTTGGGCGGCTGGGAAAGGGTGGGCATTGTGGTGCTTACCGGGGTTGTCTGAAGCATGTCCAGCACGCGTTTGTAGAGCGTATCCGGCTCCACCGGCTTTACCATAAAGTACTTTGCGCCCAGGGTGCACGCGTTGCGGATCATGTTCTCGTTGCGTATGGCGGAAACGATGATAACGGCGGGCTTTTCTCCGCTGGTCATGGACAGGCTTTCGAGTACGCCCAGCCCGTCCAACTTGGGCATAATGAGATCCATGAGCACGGCGTCGTAATGCGTCATGTGCAGCTTTTCGAGCGCCTGCCGTCCATCCGTTGCAACATCCACCTGCCGGATCGGTTCCTGCACGGAAAAATAACTCCGGACAGCGGAAAGATACTGCGGGTCGTCATCAACCAACAAAATGCGATACTTTGACATAGGATCCCCCTTTTCGCTTTTATCGCCATCCCGTAATCCCCCACTACAGGATTGGTCTCTATAAAAAACTTTATCGAAGAATCATTTATTTTATGTTTTTGTTATTTGGTATTGATAGTATTGTAGCATTCAATTTTGCGGAATGTCAGGGGTGAATATCCAGTATTGTTGTCGAATTTGGTTTTGGAACGAATCAATTCAAAAACAACCTGCACCGAATTCCCGTTTTATGAACGCTTCGACGGCATGCAACAGCATATTGCCGGGATGCGGGAATCCGCTGCTATATGTAGCAGGAGAGAAAAAAAGGGCGAAACTTACTTGAGAGCGCCTTTTCCTGCCCCACTTTCGCGCTTTTTTAAGCGTTCCATTTTAAAATAGCGGCTTTCAACAATATTTTCTGCAAAACATTACAGGATATATTTGTATATTAAAAGGAATGACAGCTATAATCAATAGTAAATTTACTAAAATTAAAAATAAAAGAATTATTATCCAGAATGCGCAAAAATGTTCCCATCCTATCGACGCACGTTATGACAATAATCCCTTTTGCGGTGGTATACTATAGGGACACGCGCATAACATGTTGCGCGAAAGCTTTGTAAGGAGGTATGGCATGAAAGGGCAGGACACCGGCCACGCCACTACCAAAAATAAACGGATTTGGAAAATAATTTTGCTTGCTTTGGGCATTGCGCTGCTGTTTGTGGGGGGACGGTACGCGTATGTCATGTTTATGGACCCGATGAGCGCGTTTGAGACGCCTTCCCCTGTGACGCCCAGCCCCAAGCCTGCGGGGACGCAGGCCTCTGTAAAAAACAGCCAGGCGCCGCTTACTCCTACGCCCGAGCCCACCCTTTCGCCTGAGGAAGCGCTGCGCGTAAACGCGGACCTGGGCTTTATGAAAAACAAGGTCAACATCCTGATGCTGGGGTGGGACCAAAGCCCCGAACGCGAGGATGAGGACAGCGTTCTTTATCGGGATGAAGAAAACAACTACCGTTCGGATGTTATTATGCTGATGGCGGTCGATTTCGAGCAGGGCACGGTGGATCTGATTTCTGTTCCCCGCGATACGTACGCGCCCATCTACAATAAAAAGGGAAGGTGGAAGATCAACGCGGCGTTCGCGCATGGCGGCAGCGCCGAGGGTGAAGGCTTTTTGTACGCCATGAAGACGGTGGAAAACCTTTTGGGCGTACCCATCAATTATTACGCAGGCGTGGATATGACGGGCCTTAAGGCCATCGTGGATGCGATGGGCGGCGTGGATTATGACGTGGACGTGGAGATCCGCCTCAACGGCCGGGTTCTCACCACCGGTATGCAGCATTTGAACGGGCAGCAGGTGCTCGATTATGTGCGTGCGCGCAAGGGCATCAGTACAGACGTGGGCCGTGCCGACCGGCAGCAGCGCATGCTGTTTGCCATATTTGAACAGCTCAAAAGCCGCAACCAGCTTGTGAACCTGCCCAAGATTTACGCTTCCGTTCAGGATAAAATCCATACCAACCTGAACGTCCAGCAGATTGCCGCCATGACGGTGTTTGCGATGGGGTTGGATACCGAGGATCTCCGCCGACATACCCTCCAAGGCGAATACATCAGCAATGTCTACAACGCCTCGTACTATGTGCTGGATAACGATAAATTAAAAGCGCTGATCAAGAAAGTGTACGGCATAGACATCAAGACCAACCCGCGGTATGATCTTGACTATGTCCGCGCGGACAAAGCCGCATTCGCGGCGCTCAAATATGCGGAAGCGGCGCAGTACCTGCTGGATCAGGAAGAGGAAATGTCGCTGACCATCAAGGAACGGGAACAGCGGGAGCCGGTGGAGGCCGCCATGGCGGAGCTCCTTCTGGTGGCCCAGCGCGACATTCCCACCAACGCCGGGGAGGAGGCCATAGAAAAGCTTACGGCGGACTCTTTGGATAAAAAGGCGATCGAGCAGGCGCAGTTTAAGCTGGCGGACGTCATGTACGCCTACTGCCTCACGCGCAACATTACGCAGGCAGAAGTGGACAAGAAGCTGCTGCCGGAATCGTTTTTCGAG
>JAFABA010000060.1 GCA_023426265.1 Bacillota bacterium | reverse complement strand
TTGGAGGACTGGCCGCCGGTGTTGGAGTACACCTCGGTATCCAGCACCAGTACGTTCACATCCTCGCCCATGGCGAGCACGTGGTCCAATCCGCCGTAGCCGATGTCATATGCCCAGCCGTCGCCGCCGAATATCCAGATGGACTTCTTGACGAGAAGATCGGCCATATCCGCAATCTGCTTCTTGAGCGGATCGCCTTCGCTGCCGGATACAAGCGCCTTTACGGCTTCCGCTGTGCGCTTGCTGCCTTCGGCGTCGTCCTTGTTATCTAACCAATCCTGCAGGACCGCTGCGTCGGCTTCAGCGCTTACGGCCTTGAGCTCTGCAATCAGCTCGGCGAGCTTCGCCCTTCTGTGGTTGACGGCCAGATTGATGCCGAAGCCGAACTCCGCGTTGTCCTCAAAGAGCGAGTTTGCCCATGCGGGGCCCTGGCCCTTGGCGTTTACGGTATACGGGCAGGTCGGCGCGCTGCCGCCGTAGATGGAGGTACAGCCGGTGGCGTTCGCAATGATCATGCGGTCGCCGTAAAGCTGCGTGATGAGCTTGATGTACGGCGTTTCGCCGCAGCCCGCGCACGCGCCGGAGAACTCGAACAGCGGCTGCAGGAACTGGCTGTTCTTGACGGTGTTGGGCTTCATATCGAGCTTCACTTCGGGCAGGGAGAGCGCATGCTCCCAGTTCTTTTCTTCCGTTTCAACAAGCTCGGTCAGCGGCGCCATGACAAGCGCCTTCTGCTGCGCCTTGCCCGGGCAGACGTCCGCGCAGTTGCCGCAGCCGGTGCAGTCGAGCGGGGAGATCTGAATCTTGAACTTGAGGCCCGCAAGCTCCTTGCCAACGGCGTTAAGCGTTACAAAGCTTTCGGGTGCGCCTTCGAGGTCCTCAGGCTTCGCCACAAACGGGCGGATGACCGCATGCGGACATACATAGGAGCACTGGTTGCACTGAATGCAGTTTTCGGGGATCCACTTGGGTACATCCACCGCGATGCCGCGCTTTTCATAGCGGGTGGTGGCGGTGGGCACAAAGCCGTCCGCGGAAAGCTTGGAAACGGGCAGACCGTCCCCTTCCTGCGCGAGTATGGGCTTGATGAAGTCATGATAGTACGCGTCGTCCGTGGTGGAAACAGGCACCGCGCCGGTAGCGGCGTCAGCCCAACTTTCGGGGTACTTGATTTCCACAATGGCGTTCACGCCTGCGTCGATGGCCTCATAATTCTTCCTGACGACCTCGTCGCCCTTCTTGCCGTAGGACTTCTTGGCGGCGGCCTTCATGTAATCGATGGCTTCGTCAACAGGAATGACATTCGCCAGTTTGAAGAACGCGCTCTGCATGATGGTGTTGATGCGGCCGCCCATGCCGACCTCGCGCGCAAGGCTGATGGCGTCGATGTTATAGAAGCGAAGCTTCTTCTTCGCGATGGTACGCTTCATCACGGCGGGCAGCTCATGCTCCATTTCCTCCACCGTCCAGGGGGAGTTCAGGAGGAACACGCCGCCTTCCTTGATGTTTTCGGTCACAGCGTAGCGCGTGACATAGGAGGGATTGTGGCAGGCCACGAAATCCGCCTGGGTGATGAGGTACGCGCTCTGTATGGGCTTTTTGCCAAAGCGGAGGTGGGAAACCGTGAACCCGCCGGACTTCTTGGAGTCATATGCGAAATAACCCTGCGCGTAGAGCGGCGTATGGTCGCCGATGATCTTAATGGAGTTCTTGTTGGCGCCTACCGTGCCGTCCGAACCCAGGCCGTAGAACTTGCAGGCGATGGTGCCTTCGGGCGCGGGGTTGATGTGGTCCACCACGTCGAGAGAGAGGTTCGTGACGTCGTCCACAATACCCACGGTGAAGTGGTTCTTAGGGGAGGACGCATCGAGATTGTCATAGACGGCCTTGACCATGGCGGGCGTGAACTCCTTGGAGCCCAAGCCGTAACGGCCGCAGACGATCTCCTTGTCGGTGATGCCGGCTTCCTTGAACGCAGCCACGACGTCCGTATACAGGGGTTCGCCTAAGGAGCCGGGCTCCTTCGTGCGGTCCAGCACGGCGATCTTCTTCACGCTATTGGGGAGGGCGGCTAAGAATTTATCCGCAGCGAACGGGCGATAGAGGCGGACTTTCAGCACGCCGAGCTTTGCGCCCCTGGCATTGAGGTAGTTGATGGTCTCCTCACATACGTCGCCGCCGGAACCCAGGATGATGATAACCTTATCCGCGTCGGGTGCTCCGACATAGTCAAACAGATGGTACTTGCGGCCAGTCAGCTTGCCGACCTCTTCCATGTAGTGCTCGACGATGGCGGGCACGGCGGCATAGTACTTGTTGGCGGCTTCGCGGCCCTGGAAATAGATGTCCGGGTTCTGCGCAGTGCCGGCCTGGTGCGGATGCTCCGGGTTGAGCGCACGGGAACGGAATTTTGCAAGCGCATCGTAATCGAGCAGCTTCGCCATATCCGCATAATCGATATCTTCAATTTTAGATACTTCGTGGGAGGTCCTGAAACCGTCAAAGAAATGCAGGAAAGGTACGCTTGCCTTGATTGAGGAAAGATGCGCCACCAGCGCCAGATCCATAACTTCCTGCACGGAAGCGGAGGACAGCATGGCAAAACCGGTCTGGCGCGCGCCCATCACGTCGCTGTGGTCGCCGAATATGGAGAGCGCGTGGGCGGCCAGCGCGCGGGCGGATACATGGAACACGCCGGGCAGCAGTTCGCCGGCGATCTTGTACATATTGGGGATCATCAGCAGCAAGCCCTGGGAAGCGGTGAATGTGGTTGTGAGCGCGCCCGCCGCAAGGGAGCCGTGCACGGCACCCGCCGCGCCGCCTTCGCTCTGCATTTCAGCCACGCGCACCGGCTGGCCGAAAATGTTCTTGCGCCCTGCCGCGGCCCATTCGTCTGCTACTTCCGCCATATTGGAGGAAGGCGTGATGGGGTATATCGCCGCGACTTCCGAAAACGCATATGCGACATGCGCTGCAGCGGTATTCCCATCGATAGTGACGGTTCTTGGCATATTGTACCTCCTGAGTGATGATTATTTGAATTGCCGTCTTAGAATGCAACAGATTCCGTGTAAAAAACGACAGGGTCCAAACCCATACTTATTATAGTGGCGCGCTTATGGAGTGTCAAGGAACGCTTGCCCGAAAAAGCCCATAAATCCTAAAGATTTTACTTTCCCGATACTTTAGGAAAATAGTTTTTCCTTATACCCGTCCAGCAGGAACAGCAGCGGCATGCCCAGGACATAGCAGGCGATGATTTGCCCCGCGGCGACATAAAGCGCGCACACCAGGTAGGAGACTCCCACCTGGTAGACGTCCGAAAGCAGCCACCCCACCACCAGCGCGTTGACGATGACGGCCGGAGCGGGAGAAAGCCAGCGCCCCACCTTGGATGGAACACGCCGGGAAATCGCATACGACAAATACGCGGCTACCAGCGTGGCCAAACTGCCGAATATGACGTCAAGCGGCAAAACCCCCACTGTAAACATCATAATGATGTTCGCCACCAGGCAGCCGACAAACAGGCCGGGAACGGCCGCGGGCGTAAAAAACGGCAGGATGCTGAGCGCCTCGGAAATACGGCACTGGAGCAGCCCCGAGCTGATGGGCGCTACCGCGTATGTCAATACGAAGTAGATCGCCGCAATCATCGCGCCCTGGATCAGGTATTTGATTTTCAAGTTGCAACCTCCAGAAGTTTTCTGATATTTTTGCGCCCTCTTTCAAGCACGCCTTCTTCATCTACTCCCACAAGCCTTCCGTCCCGCACCCGGACGCGCCCGCTGACGATTGTGTAATCAACCGGCCTGTGGTACCCCACGGTACCGAAGAGGTTCATTGGATCAAGCTCCGCGCCTAAGGACTCGAGCCTGTCCTTTTTAATCAGGAACGCATCGGCCCCAAATCCGATTGCGATCTGCCCGAGCTTTTCCCTGCCCAACACCTTTGCGCTGCCGCGCGTGGCGATTTTGAGCAGATCATAGCCGGTGGGCGCCTCTTTGCCGTACACAAGCCGATGCAGCAGATAGGCCGTGCGGATCTCCGCAAGGAGGTTGGAACAATCGTTGCTTGCGCTGCCGTCCACCGCGAGGCCAAGGGGGACCCCAAGGCGCAGCATATCCGGCACGCGGCACACGCCGGAGGAAAGCTTCATGTTGGAGGCGGGGCAATGCGCCACCCCCGTGCCACTTTCCGCCATATGTTCTAATTCTGTGTCGTTTAGGTAAATGCCATGCGCGTACCAGACGTCCGGCCCCGTCCAGCCCACGCTCTCCATATATTCATACGGGCGCATTCCCCGCGTCTCACGCATGTACGCTTCCTCGTCCCTGGTTTCGCACAGGTGCGTATGGAGCCGCACTTGATATGCGCGCGCGAGATTTGCGGATTCGCGCAAGAGATCCTCCGTGACGGAAAACGGAGAGCAGGGCGCCAACGCCACCTGGCGCATGGCGTAGGGGCTGTCGTCATGGTAGGTTTCAATGAGCCGCCTGCTGTCCTTTAATATAGTATCCACATCCTGCACAACGGAATCGGGCGGAAGACCCCCGTCCTTTTTAGAAAGGCTCATGCTGCCGCGCGTGGCGTGCATGCGGATAGAAAGCTCGTCCGCCGCGGCGAACTGCGCGTCAACTAGCTCTCCCGCCGCTGCCTTGGGGAACACGTAATGATGGTCGAGGCAGGTCGTGCAGCCGTAGCGCATCAGTTCCCCCATACCCGCCAGGGAGCTTAGATACACCGTCTCCTCGTCTAGATTCTTCCATATTTCATAGAGGGTCTTGAGCCAGTCGAACAGCTCCATGTTCTGCACATTGGGGATGTTGCGCGTAAAGTACTGGTAGAGGTGATGGTGCGTGTTGAGTAGGCCGGGGTACATGAAACATCCGGTACCGTCCACTACCTCGTCCGCAACATGCTCATTTTTTGAAATATCGGTGATTACGCCATCCTCGCAATATACGCTGACGTTGTGAAGCACGGCGTCCCGATTGTCGCAGGTCACAATAGTATCTACATTTTTAATAAGAAGGGAAGGCATGAACGTCCTCTTTCAGGGAAAACATTGTCCCTACGGTTTCATGAATAGCGCATAGGCCAGATATAGTATACCACAGGAATTCCTGTTGACAAAGCTGGATATCGGCAGGATATTCCCTGCTGCTTGCACTCTGTCCTGTATTGCAGGAAGCATTGGCACAGGCGTCATTCCCACCATTTACTCGGCGGTTATTTATAAAAACCTGCATTCTGAAAATGAGGAGAATATTGGTTGACAACGGTGTGAATAGGATGTAATTTGTACAAGGAACCTATTTGATACATATCCCGGCTTGTGCAGCAGCCGGAATTGCATATTTCATTAAAAAGGGGATTGTATATGAAAGTCGGTTGCGTAAAGGAAATCAAAAACAACGAATCCCGCGTGGGGATGACGCCGGACAACGCGCAGGAATACTGCGCACACGGGCATCAGGTGTTTATACAAAAGGGCGCGGGCCTACAGTCCGGCTTTTCTGACGAGGAATATGCCGAAAGCGGCGCTGTGGTAATGGATACCGCGGCGGAAGTATGGGCGGTCTCCGACATGATCGTAAAGGTCAAGGAACCGCTGGAGCAGGAATACCCGTTCATGCGTGAAAACCAGATCATATACACCTACTTGCACCTTGCGGCAGACAGAAGCCTGACCGACGCCCTGCTCAAGCAGAAATGCAAGGGCGTCGCTTATGAAACGCTGACCGACGCGCGCGGCTCGCTGCCTCTGTTGAAGCCCATGAGCGAGATCGCGGGGCGGCTTAGCGTAATCGAAGGTGCGCGCTGCATGGAAAAGCCGTTTGGCGGCTGCGGCGTGCTGATTTCCGGCGTGCCCGGCGTGCGCAAAGCGAAGGTCGTAGTCATAGGCGGCGGCATCGTGGGCACCAACGCCTCCAAAATGGCGCTGGGCTTAGGCGCCGACGTCACCATACTGGACGTGAATCTGGACCGGCTGACCGAGCTTGACAATATGTTCGACGACAAGCTCAAGACCATATATTCCACCAATTCCGCGCTGGAGCGCGAACTTTCCGATGCGGACCTAGTGATAGGCGCGGTGCTCATCCCGGGTGCTTCCGCGCCCAAGCTCATCAAGCGCCATATGCTCAAATGCATGAAGCCCGGCGCCGTGATCGTGGATGTGGCCGTGGACCAGGGCGGCTGCGTGGAAACTACGCATGCTACCACCCACGACGCCCCAACGTTTATTGTGGACGGCGTGGTGCATTACTGCGTGGCCAACATGCCGGGCGCGGTACCCCACACCTCCACGATGGCGCTCACCAACGCCACGCTCGCCTACGGCCTGAAAATCGCGGACCTGGGGCTGGAAGAGGCGGCGGCCAAGAACCGCGGCATACTCAACGCCATCAACACCTATGCGGGCAAATGCACCTACAAGGGCGTGGCCGACGCATTGGGCCTTGCGTATACCGACGCCGCGTCTGCGGTGCTGGCGGGCTAGCACTTTAAGCACAATGATTGTTTTGGAAGAAGCGGCGTTTGCCGCTTCTTTGTTTGATTCTGCCCCGCTTTGCTTATAATGGAACCATGTGGGGGACGGCCCTGTATGCATGCCCCGCAACCAAGATTTATTCTCTAAAATAATGACAAAGAGGTGAACCGCATGTTTTCTCAAAGAAAAAAGCTCAATAACGGCGTGGAGATTCCCCTTTTGGGCTTAGGCGTCTACCAGATTCCGCACGGCGCGAAAACCGCGGAAGCGGTGCGCAGCGCGCTTGTTTCCGGTTACCGGCATATCGATACCGCAGCCATTTACGGCAACGAGAAGGACGTCGGCGCCGGCATGAAGCAGAGCGGCGTCGCGCGCGAGGAAATATTCCTGACCACCAAGCTGTGGAACGACGATATGCGGAAGAGCCGCATACGCGAGGCGTTTTTTGAAAGCCTCTCGCGGCTGCAGACGGATTATGTGGACCTGTACCTCATTCATTGGCCCGTGGCGGGCAAATATATGGACAGCTGGAAAGTGCTCGAAGAGCTGTATGCAGAAAGGCGCATCCGCGCCATAGGAGTCAGCAATTTTCACAAGCACCACCTGGAGGATATCCTCTCCATCGCCCGCGTCACGCCTGCGGTCAACCAGATCGAGCGCCACCCGCTGCTTTCTCAGATGCCGCTTATCCAATATTGCGAAGACCTCGGCATTTCCATTGAAGCCTACAGCCCGCTTGGCGGCACCGGCGGAACGCTTTTGAACAACGAAGTATTGCAAGAAATCGCAAAGAAGTACGATAAATCCCCCGCGCAGATCGTGCTCCGGTGGAATGTACAGCGGGGTATCATCGTGCTGCCCAAATCCGTACATGCGGAACGGATCAAATCAAACGCGGAGATCGACTTTATGCTGGACGAAGAGGATATGGCTGAAATCGACGCGCTCAACCGTGACGAACGCGTCAATGCCGACCCGGACCATTTCAATTTCTAGCAGAAATACAGGAGGCGGCCTGATTGGCCGCCTCCTCAGTTGTCAAAAAGTCTGGGATTACGCTGGGGCTTTGCCCCAAACCCCGCTTAGGGCCGTAACGGCCTAATAACCCCTATTCAGGGCGTTTGCGTGGAATGGATTCCAAGAGACATTCCGAAGTTACAGCGCACCCTCGAGCCTGAGCAACAGTTCCTTTGCCGCAAGCCCGCCCGCATACCCCGTTAATACCCCGCTTGCCCCGATCACCCGGTGGCAGGGCACGATGATAGAGATAGGGTTCCTCGCGTTCGCGTGACCGACAGCGCGGGCGGCGCTGCTTCTTTCGAATATCCATTGCGCAAGCTCCCCGTAACTGCGGGTCTGCCCATACGGGATTTCGGTAAGCGCCCGCCAAACCTGCTGCTGGAAGGCCGTGCCCTCCATCAGGACCGGCACGGTAAACTTGCGGAGCGTCCCTGCAAAATACGCGTCAAGCTGCTCTGCCGCTTCCCTTAGAACCGGCGTTTCCCGTTCGATATACCCTTCCGGTCGAACTGTTCTGCCAAAAAACACATTGGTAACTGCATTGTCCCGTTCGGCTATGCCGATTTTCCCAAGTACGGTATCGATGAATATCGCATGCTTCATAGTTGCTCTTCCTCCCGTAATCCCGCCCGGTACTGTTGGGGCGTGGTGCCCGTTTGCCTTTTGAACGCCTCGTAAAAGGGAGCTAAGCTTCTAAACCCGCACTCCCCCGCTATTTCCGTCACACTCCGCTTTGTCTCCCGCAGCATGCGCTGCGCCGCTTCCACCCGGAGCCGGTTGCGGTAGGTGATTGGCGCCACGCCGTACTGCTGCTTGAATATCGCGCCGATGTGACCGAGCGAGATACTCAGTTCCGCCAGTATCTCATGTAGCGGAGCGGGATTATGATACTCCCGCTCCAAAAGTTTGCGGCAAAGCTCCGCCGCTTCCTCCGCCGGACGGTATAAAACAAGGTCGGGCCTGCAGCGCTTGCAGGGGCGGTAGCCTGCCGCTGCCGCCTCCTCCCGCGTATCGTAAAACGCGACGTTCTTTTTGAGCGGTGTACGCGCGGTGCAGGAAGGGCGGCAGAATATGCCCGTGGTTTTGACGGCGATATAATATCGCCCGTCATACGCCTTGTCCGAGCGGACGAACGCCTGCCATTTTTCTTCCTCAGAAAGCGCCGGATTTCTTTGCTGCTCCATAGCAGAAGTATAACATATACCGATAGCCGGGCGCTTCTTGTTTTTCACGGATTATATTGCGGGGAACAAGCCAAAAAAGGCCTTGCAGAACTTGTAATGCCCCCCGCAGTTTGCTATGCTGTAATAAGAAGAATCAATATGGAGGTACATGCTTTGATGAAACCGGAACTCAAGCGGGAGCTGAAGGATTTCGCACTCCAGATCCGCATCGCCTGCCTTGAAGAGTTTAAAGCCCTGGGCTTCGGCCACGTAGGCGGCTCCTTAAGCGTTACGGATGTATTGGCGGTGCTCTATGGCTCCGTTATGAAAATTGATCCTAAAAATCCCACCTGGCCCGAGCGGGATAAGCTGGTTTGTTCCAAAGGGCATGCCGGCCCCGGCGTTTACGCCACGCTGGCATTGAAGGGATATTTCCCTTACGACATGCTGATGACCCTCAACAAGCCCGGCACAAAGCTGCCCAGCCATTGCGACCGCAACAAGACCCCTGGTATAGATATGACGACAGGCTCCCTGGGCCAGGGCACTTCCCTTGCGGTGGGCTTTGCGTTGGGCGATAAGCTCAAGGGCCGCGACAGCCGCGTGTTCCTCATATCCGGCGATGGCGAGCTCAACGAAGGCCAGGTCTGGGAGGCCGCCATGTTTGCGGTGGCGCGCAAGGTCGACAACCTCGTCTGGTTTATCGACGACAATAAAAAGCAGCTCGACGGCCCCACGGACGTCATACTGCCCCAGGGCGATATCGCCGCCAAGTTTGAAGCCTTCGGCTTTGACACGCAGCATATCCCCGGCAACGACGTGGAAGCGATTTATGAGGCGATCGAGCGCACAAAAACCGTTCCCGGCAAGCCGCACGCCATCGTGCTCGACACCATAAAGGGCGCGGGTGTAAAAGCGATAGAGGAAACGCTGAACAACCATTCCATGGCAGTGAAGGCGGATGTGTTCGACGGCTGGATCGAGAGCGTCAAGGCGGACCTTGCGGCGCACCGCGCGCAGGCTTAAGGGAGGGAGAAAACATGAAAATCGTTTATAACGGCAGCATGGACCCTGTTGCCTTCAAAGATTTATTGGGCGCAAACATTCCCAAGCTGATCGAACAGGATCCCGACGTCATTTACCTGGATGCAGACCTTATGAGCTGCATCGGCACCACGAAATTTGCGCAGGCGAACCCGGACAAAGCCATCAACTGCGGCATTTCCGAAGCAAACATGATCGGCGTGGCCTCGGGCCTTGCTGCCGCCGGGTTCAAGCCCATCGCCCATACGTTTGGCATATTCGCTTCCCGCCGCGTGTTCGACCAGGTGTTCCTTTCCGCGGGCTACGCGAAGAACGACATCACGGTGCTCGGCACCGACCCCGGCGTCTGTGCGGCTTACAACGGCGGCACGCACATGCCCTTTGAGGACGTCGCGCTCTACCGCGCCGTCCCCACCGCCACGATATTCGATATCGCGGATACCGCGCAGCTTTTAAACGTGCTTACCCAGGCCAAGGACCTGCCGGGCGTCAAATACATCCGCGTTGGCCGCAAGAACAACGCAAAGGTGTATGAAGACGGGAGTGAGTTCCCCATAGGCAAGGGCATCACGCTGCGCGAAGGCAAGGATGCCGTGGTGTTTGCCACAGGCATCATGATCCACGAAGCCATGCAGGCGGCGGAAGAGCTTTCTAAAGAAGGCATAGAGATCGCGGTAGTCGATATGTTTACCGTCAAGCCGATCGATGAAGACTGCATCGTGAAATACGCCGAGCAGACCGGCGCCGTCGTCACCGCGGAAAACCACAACAAGGTCGGCGGCTTATTCAGCGCCGTAAGCGAAGTGCTTGGCCGCAAGTGCCCCACCCCCGTGGACTATGTCGCGGTGGAGGACACCTACGGTCAGGTCGGCCCGCAGGATTACCTGCAGCAGGTCTACGGCCTCACCAAGGAGAACGTCGTCAAAAAGGTCAAGGCCGTTCTCGCACGGAAAAAGTAATTGTTCCTTCACAACAGGCCTGCGGCATTGCCGCAGGCCTGTTTCTTTTTCCAATACCTCAGTCTGTACAATAAAGGCAGTATCAAATTGATCTGGAGCCACAATCTAGTCTTATTAAAGAAAGCCATTCAACACGAACGGCTTTCTTGTGGTTAACTATGCTTAAGGTTTCGATTTCTGTTTTCCAATTTATTTATCGAAAGACAGACCTTCAAATTCAGCGGGTATATCTGCTACGTCGTCCTCTTTGTACAGAACGCGGGAACCCATAAGAGTCGATTCGCTAAAGATAACCCATTGCTCCGGCTCATACCCATTTACCAAGTATATCGACATGGCATTTTTGCCACCGCTATCAACAGTCGCAAACTTCTCACCAATCAGGTTACTGTTATCGTCAATAAACCCATAGCCATGGTATACATTGTCGTTCCACGAAAGCACATACCGGTCAGAGACCAACTCGGCTTTGAACACTTCCCCCTTAGGTTGGCAACCGCTAACCCCAAGCAATGCCGCGATGACGAGCGCGAAAGTAAGGATTTTTCTCATTTGCATTCCCCCTCTCTGCACCAGAGTGCGATTTCGGTTTTCCGATTCAAGCGGAAGCGGCCATTGTATCGCAGTTAAATGCCGCTCTTACTCATCTTGGGTATATTATATCCCATTCGTGTCCATGTGCGCTAGGAACAGATGGCATACCCCATCGCACAGTTACACGAAATCCTGCGCCGGAGCAAGTATATCCTTCAATGATCTTTTCCATGGCTTAAGGCCTGCGGCATCACCGCAGGCCTTAAGCCATGGAAAAGAACTTTGGGGCTCCGCCCCAACCCCGTCGTAACGACCCTAGAAACCCATATCTGCAAGGAACTCTCCTTCTATATTGCTGCAGCGGCATCCGCTATCTGATGCTCTACAACCACTTTGTTCAGCGCCGCGAAATTCTTTTTGTTTGCCGCATAGAGGCTCTTGAACACGGCAAAGCCGTTGTCATATACGGCTTTATTCTCGGGATTGGGTTCATACCGGCAACAGGCGGGAACAAGCGCCTTGGCCTTACTTAAGCTTGAAAACGCGCCTAAGCCCACCGCCGCCACCAGCGCCGCGCCCACCGCGCCAACATTCTGCGGATCGTCCACCGTTTCCACAGGCCGTCCCAGCACATCCGCAAGTATCTGGCACGTAAGCGGCGCCAACGCCCCGCCGCCCACAAAGCGGATAACGGGTGATGTTTTTACCTTCTTTCCCTGCGCCTCCAGCATCCAGCGCATGTGGTAGCACACGCCCTCGATCACCGAGCGGATCAGCTCCGTCTTCCCTGTTTCGAGGCCGATGTTGAAGAACATGCCGCGGGCGTTCGCATCCTCAAACGGGCAGCGGTTGCCGTGCAGCCAGGGCGTGAAGATGACCCCGTTGCTGCCCGCGGGGATCGCCGCAATTACATGCATCATGTAGTCGTACAGGCTGCGGTAGGCTGCCTCCTGCCCGTCCGAAATGTTGACCTTCTGGAGATAGATGCCGATCTCGTCGAGCGCCAGATGGTTCTTGACCCATTCCAGACATTTGCCCGCCGTCTCAAGCTCCGCAAAATAGTTGTAAGTACCCGGCTCGGCCCCCACCACACCCGCGATCATGGCGGAAATATCCAGCGTCGGCCTATCAATAACGGTGGAGACCCATCCCGAAGTTCCCATATACAGATGTGTGCTGCCCGTGTCCACCGCGCCCGCGCCCACGCCGATTAAGGATGCGTCCCCGCCGCCGCCGAATACAGGCGTTCCCGGCTTAAGGCCGAGCGCCGCCGCGGCCCGCTTCGTCAGCCCACCCGCCTGTTCCGTGGAACGGATGATGCGCGGCAGATGCGCATCGGTTACGCCAAGCATATTACACATGGTGCGGCTGAACCCTTCGCGCCCGGGGCGCACATCATAGAGGAGCGTCGCAAACGCGGAATCCGTTGTCATCACAAATTCGCCCGTACAGCGGGCGATCAAAAACTCCTTCACATCCAACCATTTGTAAACGCGGGAAAAGTTCTCCGGCTCGTTCCGCTGCACCCACTTGTACTTCCATACGGGATCCTTGACGCTGCCTGCGACCGCACTGGTAATAGCGAGCGAGCGCAGCAGCCGGACGATGTTGATGCCGGACAGCTTCAGCCCAAATGCCATGCCTGCCTCGTACTCCTCCACCGCGCGCTGGTCCATGTAGCTCATGGCGGGGCGTACGGGGTTTGCGTCTTTATCCACCAGCACAAGGCCCTGCATCTGGGAACAGAAGGAAAGGCCTGCGATCTCTTCGGACGAAACCCCTGCAGATTGCAGCGCTTCCCGGGTGGTGACGCACATGGCGTTCCACCAGTCCTCCGGCTGCTGCTCGGCGCCGCCATTCGGGAACACCGCAAGCGGGTAAGGCCGCTGCGCAAAGGCGCGCAACGTCAGCGCGCCGTCTAGTGAAAAGAGGCAGGTTTTCAATGCCGTCGTGCCCACGTCGTATGCGAGTATGTATCCCGTGTCGCCCATCCTTATTCCTTCCGTTTTTACCGTTTCTTCGGCTCGGTAAAAGCGCCCTTTATAAATTTCAATGTCTGTTCCACCACATAATCATCCCTTGCAAACACATCCTCGCCCGCGTAGAGCGTGAAGCGCTTTGCATAATATTCGCACGCGTAGCTGAACTGCATCGACATAAAGAGGTTGTCGAGCAGGAACGCGAATATGCCCGGGTCGCAGTCCTTTCTTACCTCGCCTTCCTTTTGCAGGCGGCGCACAAGGTCGGTATACAGGCGGCTCGTCATACCCTCGATCTCGTCCACGGACTGCAGCATCAGCTCGGAATTGCTGTTGGTGGTCATCTCGTTGTACAGATGGATCATGCTGCGGTTTTCACGCGAATGCTTCTGGATGGCGCGCAGTACCTTTTCCACCTTGAGGAGGATATCCTCCTCCTGCTGCATGATCTCCTCGAGCGTTTCCTTTAGGGCTGCCGAGCAGTATTTCACGGTGGTGAGGAACAGATCCTCCTTGCTCACAAAGTACTGATACAGGCTTCCGATGCTGATGCCCGCTTTTTGCGCGATCGTGTTCGTGTTCGCGTTTTCATACCCGCAGCGGGCGAACTCCCCCATTGCGGTTTCCAATATCCGCGTGCGCTTTTCCGCGGGAATCCGCTCAAACAGCTCCGTCAATGCCCTCTCTCCTGTTCCTGTCTATTCACGAAATGTATTATGAGTGATTGCTCACTCTTATTTTAGCAGGACGTTGTGCATCCTGCAATCATTTTCGGGACGATTCTATATTGTTTTTGCAGAATTCCGCATCCTATGCGCAGGAACCCTGATGTGTTCCTGCACATCCATGATGAAAATATGACGCGGAATATATTGACTTTTTAAGAGTTGCTGCTATACTGAAACCATCATGAGTGAGTCATCACTCACATTTCTTTTGAGGAGGCTCGAAAATGGATACCCGCTTTGCCATTTCACAATATCCGGATGCGGCGTCCGTCACGAAAAAGCTGGACGCCCTGATTGCGCAGCCCATGTACAGCATCAAGCCTGAGGCGCTCGCCCGTTACGAGACGGAGTATTACGGCAAAAAGTGTGTAAAATCCAAGGCGCTGTTTGACGAAGCGAAGGAGCGCATCCCCGGCGGCGTGCAGCACAACCTGGCGTTCAACTATCCGTTCCCGCTGGTGTTCACCAAGGCGGAAGGGCCTTATCTTTACGATATCGACGGCAACCGGTATTTCGATTTTCTGCAAGCGGGCGGCCCCACGGTCCTAGGCAGCAACCCGCCCTATGTACGGGAGAAAGTCATCGAGCTACTGAACACCTGCGGGCCATCCACGGGGCTGTTCCACGAATACGAATATAAGCTTGCCAAAAAAGTTTCCGAAAGCATGCCCAATGTGGAACTGTTCCGCATGCTTGGCTCCGGCACGGAAGGCTGCATGGCGGCCATCCGCGTAGCGCGTCTTGCCACCCGCAAAAAGAACATCATTAAAATGGGCGGCGCGTACCATGGCTGGAGCGACCAGCTCGCCTACGGCATCCGCGTACCCGGCTCCAAAGGGACGCAGGCAAACGGCGTGCCCGGCTTTGTCTTCAAGCACACGCAGGAGTTTTTCCCCAACGACTTAAACTCGCTCGAGCGCGTGCTGCGCGCGAATACCCTGCGCGGCGGCACCGCGGCCGTGCTTCTTGAGCCCGTGGGGCCGGAAAGCGGCACCCGTCCGGTGGACCGGGAGTTTCCCAAGGGCGTGGAGGCGCTTTGCCGCAAATACGGCGCGCTGTTGATATTCGACGAGGTTGTCACCGCCTTCCGCATGGGCATGGCGGGCGCGCAGGGATACTTTGGCGTATCACCGGACCTGACGGTGTTCGGCAAAGTCATCGCGGGCGGTTACCCGGGCGCGGGTGGTTTGGGCGGCAAAAAAGAGTATATGCGCTACCTCGGCGCGGGGCTGGACGGCGCAGCCAAGCATAAAAAGGCGCTGGTCGGCGGCACCATGGCGGCAAACCCGCTTTCCTGCGTTGCGGGTTATTACACATTGGAAGAAATCGAGCGCACCAACGCCGCACAGATCGCGGGCCAAATGGGTGACCGCATCACGGCGGGCCTGAACCGATTGATCGAAAAGCATTCCCTGCCGTTCGTCGCGTTCAACCAGGGTTCCATCTGCCATCTCGAAACGGTGGGCACCATGCATTTCTCCATCAACTGGGGCAAACCCTGGACCATCCCGGCCGTGCTCAAGGAAACCTCCGCGCGCAAAAAGGAAATGGAACACATGGGCGCCGCCTACATGGCGGAAGGGCTCGTGACGCTTGCAGGCAGCCGCCTGTACACAAGCGCCGCTTATACGGAAGAACTGATCGACGAAGCGCTTGATTGCTTTGACCGGGTATTTGAGAACATCGCCAAACACGCCTAAGAAGGAGCCGGATATGGAGATTCAGCAGGCAAAAGAGCAGGTCGTCCTTGCCGGAAGGGAGCTTGTGCGCGCGGGGTTGATCGCGCGTACATGGGGCAACGTGAGCTGCCGTATCGACGGGAGTTCCTTTGCCGTCACCCCCAGCGGGCGGGCGTACGAAACGCTCACGCCAAAAGAAATTGTGCTGTGCAGGATAGCGGATGCAAGCTACGAGGGGGAGATCAAACCTTCCTCCGAGCGCGGCGCGCATGCGCTTGTCTACCGCACGCACCCGCATGCGGGCTTTGTGATCCATACCCACCAGCTTTGGGCTTCCGCCGTCAGCGCATGCGGTCTGGACGCCATCCCGGCCGAAGGGTTCCCTCTGCTGGGGGGCCGCGTCCCCGTCGCTTCCTACGGTCTGCCCGGCACCAAGAAACTGAGGTCTGGCGTCGCGCAAGCGCTTAAAGAAACCAAAAGCAACGCCGTCATCATGGCGCACCACGGCGCGCTGTGCTTCGGGCGTGATTATGAGGAGACGTTCTTAGCTGCCCAACAGCTCGAACAGGCCTGCGAAGCGTACATCCGCAAGGTGTTTGAACAGAAAAGCGGCCAGGCGTTTACGGGTATATCATCCCTTGGCGCATACCATCTTTCCCACGCAACCGGAGCAAAGCCGCCCGCTCCCATCCCCCTCGTCTGCAGCCGGCGTACAGAGGGCGGCTTTGCATTTATAAACGGCGATTCGCTCCGATTTACCGACGCACAGCTTTCAAAGGACGCTTTGGTGCACCGGGCAATCTATGAAAGCCGCAAGGATATTTCGTTCATCGTACATGCCGCGGAACACGGCCTGCTGGAACTTTCCACACTGCGCCAAACGCTTTTCCCCATGCTGGACGATTTTGCGCAGCTCGTCGGCGTGGGCCTACGCACCGCAAAAAGCAATGCGCCGGAGGATGTTGTGTGCGCGCTCAAAGGGCGCTCCGCCGTATTCGTTCCCAACGGCGGCGTTCTGTGCTGCGCCAATACGGAAAGCGACGCCGAGGCTGTACGCATGGTGGTGGAAAAGAACGTGCTCGCATGGCTCTGCGCTTGGCTCGCCAGCGGGGGCAAACCCATCCATCCGCTGGAGTGCCGCCTGATGCGCCTTGTATATGTAAAAAGCTACTCCAAAAAAGCGAACGCCTAACCGACTATCATCTCAGACAATGCGGCCATACCGAGGGGTATGGCCGCATTTTATATTTTGTTGACGCATCCGGATATGATAGAATAATGAAAACAATTCATTGACCCATACAATAAAGATGTTTATAACAATACTTCCAACCATATGGAGGGATATATGAAGATCTTGCTGAAAAACGGTATGATCGTAGATGGCAGCGGAGATCCAAGCTGCTTCGGTTCCGTCATACTGGAGAACGGAAAAATTCTTTCCGTGCTGCGCGGGGAAGCGCCGGAAGGGTTTGAAGGAGCAGTCATCGATTGCACCGGCCTTACCGTTGCGCCGGGATTTATCGACGCGCATTCCCACAACGACTGGTATGCGGCAAGAAAGGATCCCCTGCCTTACTTCACGCCGTTTGCGGAGCAGGGAATCACCACGCAGGTCACAGGCAACTGCGGCTTTTCCCCTTTCGGTTACAAGCAGGGAACCCCCTATCAGCATCTCTTGGGCAGCGGCCTGTTTGAGGTGGGTGACGCGCCGGATACAGCGTTCCACGCGTTTTCCGGCTGGCGGGAAGAGGCGCAGAAGCGTTCGCCATTAAACCTCATCCCGTTGCAGGGGCACGGCTCCATCCGCATCGGGCTGAGCGGATATGAAAACCGCCCGCTCACGGCGGAAGAAATGAAGCTGCATGACGAAAAGCTAGAAGAATCGCTCAACCAGGGAACATTCGGCCTTTCCTACGGGCTGATGTACGAGCCGGACCGCTACGCAACGCGGGAAGAGCTGTATTCCGCCGCCCGGATGACGGCAAAGCACAACAAGATGCTTACTGTCCACGCCCGGGCATGCTCCGCCGCCTCCACTTCCTACAGCCCGCCGTTCGGCGGCAGGGCGCACAACCTTAGAGCACTCGACGAAATGCTGCTGCTGGCCCGGGAAACCGGCGTAAAGCTGCAGTATTCCCACCTGATATTCGTGGGCGAAGCCTCCTGGAAGACGGCGGAAGAGAGCCTCGCGCTCATCGACCGTGCCCGCGCGGGCGGCGTGGACGTCCAATACGACATGTACGCCATGACGTTCGGCGTTTCCGTAATAACGGTGGTGCTTCCGAGCTGGTACCTTTCCCTGCCGGAAAATAAAAAGCGCTCCCCCGCCATCCGCGCGCGGCTCGCACTGGAGATCGGCGTCACCAAGCGGGTGCTGGGCTTCGGGTTTTCGGATATGCAAATTGCCTGGCTGGGCGAAGGGCACGAGGACCTCTGCGGCAAGCGTGTGCCCGAGATCGCAGAGCTTTGGGGCGTTTCAGAGCTTGACGCCTATCTGCGGCTGGTGGATATGAGCCAGGGCAAGGGCCGGGTTAACATGTACCGGTATTACAGCGAACCCATCCTGTTCAAGCTGATGCAGCATGCACCCTCCCTCTTTATGACCGACGCGTGGATCGAGGAAAAGGGCGTGCAGAATGCCGCGGCGTATTCCTGCTTCCCCAGGTTCCTGCAGTGGGCGCGGGAGAAAAAGAGCGGGCTTACGCTGGAGCAGACCGTGCGCAAAATGACGGGCGCAACTGCCGATCGGTTCCGGATAAAAGAAAGGGGATACCTGCGCGAAGGGTACTTTGCAGACGTCACGGTGTTCGATTTTAACCGCATCGCCACAGAGGGCGATCTCCCGAAGAAGCCGCAAGGGATTGTCCATGTGTTTGTCAACGGCAGGCAGGCGATACAAAACGGCGCAACCAACCCTGCTTTCCTTTCCGGAGCCGGGAGTGTTTTGATCTCCTAAAACCATATATATTCCGTCACCTGTTCCATGCATGAATCATAGTATATACAAAATCCATATGGAAGGATCTCGTATATATGCAAGGAACAAGATTACTTTTCAGAACCGCGCCGGGCGCCGTGGCGATCCCAGCCGGAACCACATTAGATTTAACAGCCCGCTTTCCCCGGGGCGTATGCGTTTCCGCTTATCCCTCCATCCGTATGGCCGCTGCCAGCCGCCCCACCTCCGATGTCCCTGTGACATTACGGCTTGTGGTAATGGCCGGAGAGGAAAGGGTAACATACCTTGACCAATTCACGCTGCTTCCGGGCGGGCCTTACTCCCTGGCCTATGACGTTCCGGGCGTGGGCCTCAAGGTATACGCGGAAGCCGCCGCCGGTACGGGCAACGCATACGTAGACTTCTTGCTTTATGGGTACGCGCCTTATCTCTCAACACGCAATACCATTTGCAGCATTTAAACGCCATATGGTCATATAAGAAAGCCGCCAGGAGCAGGCGGCTTTTTTAGTGCCGCGGCAATGTCCTGTAAAACACTGCCAACGGGTTTCCTTTTCGGTTAAATGCCGCTCATGCGGCATTCAGCGTATCGATACGCCTCGTCTCCTGTCATTCTGAGCCGAAGGCGAAGAATCTGGCCCCCATTATATACGCTACTATAGGCAAGATCCTTCGCTTCGCTCAGGATGACAGTAAGTATATTCTCAAATGTTCTTTAGTTGACTGGGCGGCGAAGCGCCCCCATGCAGCTTAATTTTAAAAAATCTTATTGAAATTTCAGCCGGTTCCGTTAAATTTTAAATCGTTTTTCCGGAATATGATTCGGAGAAAATAAGAATGCATATGCGGTCGCGTATATATGCTCCGGTGAATGTTCCGGGCAGATTTTGCGGCGCGAACGCATATAGCATTGGAAAAGGAGGATAAAAAATGAAACGAAAGCTCATTTCTTTCCTGTCCATTTTCATACTGTCCGCCGTGCTATCCGGCCCGGCGCTCGCCGCAAGCAACGCGCCGGGCAAGCTTATTTTCGTCAAGGCTGTGGAGGCAGGCGAGACAAACCGGCATATGAAAAAAAGCCGGTTCGACGCGAAAGCGTTTGTCGACGGGCTTGTAAATGACAATGTCATCTCGCGCGAAACGGGAGACAAGCTGCTTGCATATTTGAGCCAGAAAAGGGAGGCGCACAAAGCCGAACGTGAAAAGCTCAAATCCATGACCGAAGAGGAACGCAAGGCCTATTTTGAGGAACAAAAGGCCAAACGCGAGGCGGACGGGCCGTTTGCCGAGCTTGTGAAAAACGGGACCCTGACAAAGGAGCAGGCTGGCGCAATCGCAAAGGCGCTGCGGGAATATAGAAAGAAATAACCTTCTTTTTTAGAACTTTCCCGCAAAAACAAAAGATCCCGGCAGGCTTTGCCTGCCGGATCTATTATTATCTGGCCATTCATTGAAGCCAGGCGATCGTATCTTCCGATATGGTATACCCGAGCTTTTTTTGCAATTCCAGAGAAGGCGTATTCCCCGCTACGATCTGGCCAAACGGGACATATCCCGCCTTTATATGTTCATTGGTCTTATAAGCTTCCAGCTTTTCGCCAAGGCCCTGTCTCCTGAACTGCGGCAAAACTTCCAGCATGCCGATGGAGCCTTCCCCATGCTCCCCAATAAAGCCCGCAAGCTCGCCCTGAACATACGCCCCGTATATGACTCCCGCATTGAGCCGCTCCAGCAGATAGCTTTCGTCCTGTTTGTGGGAATACCAATCCTTAATAAATTTCAGATGGCTTTCGTTGAGTTTTTCTATTTGGACGCCTTCATACTCTATCGCAACGGGTTCTTTTTTCAAGTACGCCGCCTGTACGCAAGCGAGGAAGCGCTTCAGGCCGAGCGTATGCTCGGCAAGCGGGATCATGAACGGCTGATGGGCCACGAACAAGATTGCTTTACGAATTTTAATGAGCATGTCTTGTGCCGTATCCGGGTCTTTCGCGCTCATCATGTAGACTTCCGACTCGGCATGGTACAAAAGCGCGCCCTTTTCGGACGCCTCAAGAATATTCGCTTTTCTGCGCCGGATGGCCTCAAGCATGTCGATATGTAAAAGCGGTTCCCGCTCAAGATAGCTGAAAGCTTGTTGCAGCATGTGCATGGTCCTTATCTCTTTTTTATAAACAGCCCCCTTACGTCAAAGTACCGTCTCAGTCCGGTCCCTGCTATGGCAGGCTGTTTGGCCGCGTGTTCTTTGCTGCGCGCCCTTGCTTCCCGGATAAAGAACTCCTGGCTGTTGAATTCGTTGTCGCTTGCGGCGATGCGCTTGACATAGTTGCCGTCGGGCAGCATGTCGCTCGCCTTCACGTTATCGGCAAGGGCGTGCAGCGCCAGCCGCTCAATTCTATCCGCAAGGCGTATGTCCAGTATGGGGCACGCAATTTCGACGCGGCGCTCGGTGTTCCTTGTCATAAAGTCCGCGGAGGAAATGTAGACTACCCGGTCTCCTCCCGTACCGAAAATATAGACGCGCGAATGCTCCAAAAACCTTCCGACGATGCTGATGACGGATATATTCTCCGTCAACTCCTTGATACGCGGAATGATGCAGCAGATGCCGCGCACGATCATATCGATCTTGACGCCCGCTTGTGAAGCCGAAGAAAGCTTGTCTATGACGTCCTTATCCGTAATGGAGTTGAGCTTGACGATGATCCGGCCTTCCCGGCCTTTTTTCATTTCCCGCTCAATCAGGTCCATCACCCTGGTTTTGAAGCTCATGGGAGCTACAAGCAAGTGCCTGTATTCCCCGTCGATGTTGTCGAGATCGATGTTTTTAAAGAAATTGACCGCGTCCAGGCCAATTTCCTCGTTGGCGGTAATGAGGGCAAGGTCCGTATACAGCTCCGCCGTTTTTTCGTTGAAGTTGCCGGTGCCGACCTGCGTAACATAATGGAACCTGCCCTTTTCTTTCCTGACGATCAGGCAGATCTTGGAGTGCACCTTGTATATGCCGCAGCCGTATATCACCCGGCAGCCCGCTTTTTCCAACCTGTTTGCCCACTCTATGTTGTTCTGCTCGTCAAACCGGGCCCGAAGCTCCATGACCACCGTGACATCCTTGCCGTTTTCCGCGGCCATGATGAGGCTTTCGGCGAGCTTCGATTCCTTGGCGATGCGGTAGAGCGTAATCTTGATGGAGATGACGCTTTCATCCCCCGCTGCCTCACGTACAATAGTAAGAAACGGCCGGATGCTTTCATACGGGTAGGAAAGGAGAACGTCCTCCTTCTCAACCGAGCGCAGCAGGCTGCCGCGATTTTTAAGGTAGTCCGGATAATACGGCATCATACTGGGGAAAGACAGTTTCCTTTTCTGCTCTTCCGGAATCTTTCCAAATATCTCGCCGATGTAGGAAAGATCGAGAGGCGAGCTGGATACAAACACCTGTTTTTCCTTCAGGTTCAGCTTCTGGCACAAAAAATTCAGGAGCTCGCGGCCTATGCCATTGTACACCTCAAGGCGGACCGCCGCAAGGCGGCTGCGCTTTTTGAGGATTTCCTTCATATACTGCCGATAGTCGATATCCTCGTCGCCAAAATCCTGCTCAATGCCGATATCCGCATTTCTTGTCACGCACAGCACGGTCTTTTCCGTGACATGGTAAATTTCAAATATCCGCTCCGTATAGTAAAGAATAATGTCCTCCGCCAGCACATACCTTGTCCCGTCCTGCGGCAGAAATACCACGCGGGAAAACGTGGCGTTCACCGGAATAAGGCCATACAGGCTCGTGTTCTTTTTATTCAATACGGCGGCAACATAAAGTTTTTTGTTGGCCAGATGCGGAAACGGGTGATGCACGTCTATGATCTGCGGGGAAAGCATGGGCTGCAGTTCGGTTTTAAAATACGCCTCCACAAATCGCTTGCCCTGCTCATCCAGCTGGTCAATTCCCACGCGCCCAATCGAATAGGTAGACAGCCCCCTGATCAATGTCCGGTAGGTATAATCCTTCAATAAATAGAGCGGCTTCGTCGCTTCAAATATTGCGTCAAGCTGCTCTTGGGCCGTCATGCCGGATTTGTTGTCCACGGGCATGCTGTCCAGCAGCGTCTGATCCAGCAGGCTCCCCACGCGGATCATATAGAACTCGTCCAAGTTGCTGACAAATATGGATAAGAATTTGAGCTGTTCCAGAAGCGGGTTGCGCTCGGACATCGCTTCCTCCAGCACGCGCTGGTTGAATTTGAGCCAGCTCAGCTCCCGGTTGAGCGTATAGGGATAACTTTCCCCCACACCGTTCTGGTTACCCAAGCGCATCCTCCCCTGTTAATACTCTTGAAACCAGGTATCCTTCCCGGACACCATACTTGCTCACATAGATCTGCTGCGCGCCGCTCTCCAAAAGCACCTCGTCCAATATCAAAAGCCCCGGTATAATGGTATGGATGCGGTCCGGTATCACGCGCAGAAGCGGCTTATAGCCAAGGCCCTTTGCGTTTCCCACGGTGTTGATGAACGCATTGACGTACCCCGCTTCAAGCGGCGCGCCGTTGCTGTTCGTAGTTTCCGCATGGTATTTTTTGAGCGCCCGTATGGTACCGCCCACCCCGCAGATGGCCTGCGTCTTTATGCCATACAGCCAGTCCACCTGCGAGAGTTCTTCCCTTACCGCCGCGCGGATGGCTTTGCGTTCTTTTTTATCCGGCAGCAATTCCTTCACGTGCGTCAAATACAAATTGAGGCAGCCTACCGGGATGCTGGTTTCATGCAGTACCCTATCATTTTCAAAATGAACAAGCTCCATGCTGCCGCCGCCAATGTCCACATAAAGGCCGCTGTCGAGCTTGACCGCGCTGTTTGCTCCCGTAAAGCCAAAGTGCGCCTCGTCCTCGCCGGAAAGCACGTCCGGCCTGAGCCCGGTTTCCGCATGGATGCGTTCCAGCACCTCCGCGGTGTTTACAATGTTGCGCAATGAGGCGGTCGCAAATATATGGAGTTTTTTTACGCCAAGGCAAGAGGTAATCTTCTGGTACTTCTGTATGGTCTTTATGGCCTTCATAACGCCATATGCGTTCATCCTTGCATTCTCCACATACCCTACGAGCCCGGCAAAGCTCTTTTCATTGAGTAGCAGAGAAAACGCGCCGTTTTCACAGTTGTATATACATAGCCGTATGGTGTTGGAACCTAGATCGATAATGCCGTAAAGCACCCGTAATCCTCCGTCCGGCAAAACGCCTTTGGTTATTTTATCATTTTTGGAAGAAAAATATCGATTGCACACGGTCAATTCTGTGTAAAATTTTTATCATATACTGCTATTATAAAGCAAAACAGGCGGGATATCCGGCCCGCCTGTTTTTTATCTATGAATTTGTTACGGTTTAGCCCACGGAGAGCACGATCTCCTGGCGCTTGTCAAAGGAAGCCTTGATAGCGGCGAGTATGTTGCCGTGCGGGTCGTTGAGGCTCATGGTTGCGGTGGATACGACGTCCGCGAGCTGCGCCTTTTCCTCTTCGGTCAGCGCGCCATACTTGGCTTGGTCTTCCGGCTTGTCTCCATCCGCCTTTAACGGCCTGCCGTTGAGGTCGGAAGTGTACTTCGCAAACCAGGCTTCCACTTCTTCCACGGTCTTGCCGACAAACAGCTGCTGGTAGGTATCCATCTGCTTGGTCCAAGTGCCGGTGTTCATCACATAGGAATCCCCGCGATCACGCTTGGTGGCCCAGGAGTTGACTTCCGCAATGAAGTTTTCCTCGGTATCGGCGGTCTTGCCGTCCACCTTGGCGTCGTGGTTTTCATCGTTGTTGTAACCGCCCTGGCCGGGGAAACCGGAGAAATGCGGCATGCTCTCGCCGTCGTAGTTGGGGGTGGCGTACTCGAGCTGGTCGATATAGATAGCTAAGATTTTGCCGTCCGCGTCAAAGAGGGTGTTCGCGAACACCTGGTTGATGCTGTAAACGGGAACATCCGTATCATCCTTGCCGGGACCAATGCGCGGGGTGTTGTTGAGGCCGAAGCCGACCGCCGCGGCGGAAGTGATTGCAAGGGGCACCCTGTTTTCATAGGCGTTCTTGATGGCGGCAAGTATGTTGCCGTGTGGGTCCTTGAGGCTCATGGTTGCGGTGGATACGACGTCCGCAAGCTGCGCCTTTTCCTCTTCGGTCAGCGCGCCGTACTTGGCCTGGTCTTCCGGCTTGTCTCCATCCGCCTTTAACGGCCTGCCGTTGAGATCGGAGGTGTACTTCGCAAACCAGGCTTCCACTTCCTCCACGGTCTTGCCGACGAACAGCTTCTGGTAGGTATCCATCTGCTTGCTCCAGGTGCCGGTGTTCATCACATAGGAGTCTCCGCGGTCGCGCTTGGTGGCCCAGGAATTCACTTCGGCGACGAAGTTTTCCTCGGTATCGGCGGTCTTGCCGTCCACCTTGGCGTCGTGGTTTTCATCGTTGTTGTAGCCGCCCTGGCCGGGGAAGCCGGAGAAATGCGGCATACTTTCGCCGTCATAGTTGGGGGTGGCGTACTCGAGCTGGTCGATATAGAGGTTCAGGATTTTGCCTTCGCCGTCAAAGAGGACGTTGGCGAACACCTGGTTGACGCTGTACACGGGAACATCCGTATCATCCTTGCCGGGGCCCACGCGCGGGGTGTTGTTGAGGCCGAAGCCCATATAGACTTCCGCCGCGGCGATTGTCGCGGGGCCTTCCGCAACGGGCGCTTCCTCAACCGGCGCGGGATAGGTCGCAGGGTCGAGCGCGTTGTTGACTGCGTAAATGATCGCGTTGCTGGTAACGGTGGCGCCGGTAACGACGTCCACGTTTACGGACCCGGCTTCCACGATTTTGGCGGGGAGCTCGTCGATGGCCTTGGAGCCAATGTTCTTGGTCTCTTTGTCGCCGACGGCCTTCACGTCCACGATTTTGTCGCCTTCCACGGTGACGGTGACGGTAACTTCACCGCCGAAGCCTTTGCCTACGCCGGTAAGCGTCTTGGTTTGTGCGGCGGGAGCGGCGGGTTCAGCCGGAGTCTGGGCCGGGGCGCTGCAGGCCGCGGTGCCGATCAGCATCAGGGCAATCAGCGTCAGGGCAATCAGTTTGCGCATTTGTTTACCTCCAAAAATAATTGTATTTGTAAGCGCTGTCGCGCCACAAAACGAAAAGACGAACGCCACCTGGTAATATAATTGCGGCGAAAATGTGTCAATTTCTTAACATGGTTATCATATCATAACCGTATATTTTAGTCAATGTGTGATAGTTATATCATTGACATAAGTTTCGTTGGGAGAATTACCGAAATCATCTGGAAAAATCTCGAAAATGTCTATAATTTAACAGAATCACAATTCATGCCCTTCTAAATATTGGTTATATCGAAACATGCAACGGCTTCAAATGTGCATTTGCGTACCGCCCCGCAATTTTTTATAATAAATCCAGCAGAACGCATGAAGGAGTACGAATGATGCGGCATGTAAAATATCTGGCCATGATATCCCTGGACGCCGTGGACAACGAGGATGCGGCGTTTATGAAGACTCTGCCCTACTTTGGCGCTCTCGTAAAACGCGGGACGCTGGTGGAACATGTCGCGCCCACATTCATTACCAATACATACCCCATCCACTCCTCCATCATCACCGGCGTGTATCCCGAAAAGCACGGATTGATCGAAAACCTGAAAACCCAGCCCGGAAACGAACACCCGGACTGGAATACGCAGGCGGAGCTTCTGCAAGCCCCCACCCTATATCAGAAGGCCGCTCGTGCAGGGCTTACCGTATGCTCCATACTGTACCCGGTGACGGAAGGCTCTCCCGACATCCGCTACAACATACCGGAGATTCCGGGACATATGCCGCTTCTGCGCCGCGCGCAGCGTATGGCAAACGGCAATTTGCCCTACCTGCTTGGGTGTGTGGCCCGTAACATCAAATATAAAAAACGGCGCGGCATGGCAGGGCTGGACGATTTGACCACCGCCTGCGCGATCGATACGCTAAAACGCAAACGTCCCAATCTTTTGCTGCTGCACTTATTGGACGCGGATGCCAATAAACACGAGTTCGGCCCCAAAAGCCGGGAAGCAAAGGAGGCGCTTGTCCGGCTTGATGAGCGCCTGGGCAAGCTGATGCAGACGATGGAGGCCCTATTCCAGCCGGAAGAGTGGGCGATACTCGTATTCAGCGACCACGGCTGCCTGCCCGTACACACCGCCGTTGACCCCAACGATATATTAAAGCGACACGGCCTCATCCGCGAACCCGCGCAAGCGCCCGGCGATTTTGACGCGTTCTTCCACAACGCGGGAGGCTCAGCGTTTTGTAAACTATACCGGCCTGAAAAGCGGCAGGCGCTGGAAGCGGCTATTTCCGCGCTGGAGAAAGAGCCTTTTGCCGCGCGGCTGCTGACCGATAACGAAATGCGCCTTGGCGGGTTCCAAGGCTCCTTCTTCTGCGGCATAGAGGCCAAGGAAGGGTACTGTTTTGGCAAATTCCATTTGGGCCAGCACGGATACGCCTTAAAAAGCGCAGGATATCGCCCCTTTTATCTTGCGGCGGGGCCGGGCATCGCGGAAGGCAGGGTGCTTTCGGGCGGATGCGTGGTGGATATCTGTCCGCTTGCGGCGGAGCTTTTGGGGCTGCCGCTTTGGGAAATGGACGGAGTGAACCGCATCCAATAACCATTCTCTCCCTTTATCTAAGCAAATCGGAGACGCATCATCCCATCGCAATACGACAACATAAGTAGCAAAAATCACTATCAGCACTGTTGACCAGTCCAGTCAATAGTGCTATAATTTTATTGACCAAGATAGTCAATATTGGAGGATAACTATGCCCCGAGGAAAAAACAACTATCAGGATGCGGACGACTCCAAGCGCACCGCCATACTGAACGCCGCCATGGCCGAATTCATCAACGGATATGAAAAAGCGTCCACGGACGCCATGGTGAAAGCTGCCGGGGTATCAAAAGGGCTGCTGTTCCATTACTTCGGCTCAAAGAAAGAGCTGTTCCTGTATGCGTACGAATATGCCATGCAAGCAGTTGTAACGGAGTTCTATGACCTGATCAATTTAGACAATCGGGATATTCTGGACCGGCTGAAACAGATCCTGCTGTTGAAGATGGACCTAATGCATAAGCACCCCATGATATTCGATTTTATAGTCCGCGCGTCCATTCCCGATCACGCAGAGGTCACAGAGAACATCCGAGCGTTTCAGAACAAGCTTGAAAACAGCCTTTCCCCTCAGGTGTTCTATGATGTTGACCGCAGCCTGTTCCGGGAGGACATCGACATTGACGCGGCAATTCAAGTGATCATCTACACCATGCGAAGCTATGCTTTTCGCGAAGCAAACCCAAAAAAATCGATGGCCGATTATTACGGGGAATATGACCGGTATTTAAGCGATCTTGAACGGTATATCGGGCTTTTCAGAACGAGCTTCTATAAACAGGAGGGCTGAGTATGGGCGTCATAGAAATTGAGGGGCTAACAAAGTCTTACGGAAAGATGCAGGCGCTGCGCGGCATCGATCTAAGCGTAAAAGAAGGCGAAGTGCATGGGTTTATCGGCATGAACGGGGCCGGAAAGTCCACGACCATCCGAATTCTCATGGGCATGCTCAAGAAAGATGCCGGAGAAGTTGCTGTACTAAATCGCGACCCGTTTGCGGACTGTGTGAAACTGCACAGGCACATCGCCTATGTGCCCAGCGAAATCAACCCCTGGCCGAATTTAAGCGGCGGCGAAGTGATCGACCTTCTTTCCCGCATGCGCGGAAAAGTCGGCGCAAAGCGGCGAGCCGAACTATTGGAGCGGTTCCAGTTTGACCCGGGCAAAAAGTGCCGCAGCTATTCCAAAGGCAACCGCCAGAAGGTGGGGCTGATCGCAGCGCTTGTCTCAGATGTGGAGCTTTACATATTCGACGAACCGACCTCCGGCCTTGACCCGCTGATGGAGGCGACATTCCAGCAATGTGTGCGGGAGCTTGCAGAGGCGGGCAGGACAGTGTTCCTTTCGAGCCATATTTTAGCCGAGGTCGAAAAGCTGTGCGACCGCGTCACCATCATCAAGGAAGGGAATATTGTGGAATCCGGCAGATTGCGCGATTTGCAGCAACTCTCCCGGCTCATGGTTCATGCGGAGTGCGCCCGCCCGTTAGATGGAATTCAGCTGCCCGAAGTTTACGGTTTAAGGCGCAACGGAAACAGCATCAGCTTCAGCGTTGCCGCCGCCAACCTGAACGGAGCTTTAGCGGAACTAACGAAATTTGACATGTCTTCGCTCCACTGCGCGCCGCCCGAACTGGAGGATCTCTTCTTGCATCATTACGCAATGGGCGGTGATGGAAAATGAAGAGAACTGCGTATACGGCGACAGGCAGGCTGTTAAAGCTCTATCTTCGTACCAACAGGGTCATTACGCTTCTGCTCATTCTTTTGCCGTTCCTGTTCGCCTATGCGTCGGCGGCGTCCAATATCGCGTTGCTACACACGCCCGAGCAGCTAAATACGTATATTTCCGAAAATCAGGGGAATGCGCTGCTTGGCTCCATTGCCTCAAACACCGTCGAAAGCGCAACGGTCTGGCGAATCCGTACTTCAACGGCGATCTTTTCCTCCATATTGAGCATCGTCCTTGTGTTGAGCAATACGCGAAAGGATGAGGAACAGGGCAGGCTGGAGCTTCTGCGCGCAGGTGCCTTAGGCGTCAAAGCCCCGCTGACCGCCGCGCTGATCAAGGTGTTCGGCGCCAACATATTGGGCGGCTTGGCTCTGGCTTTGGGGTTTCTCGCGGCCGGTTTTCCCGCAGCAGGTTCGTTCACGGCCGGGTTATCTACGGCGCTAACGAACTGCACATTCTCGATAATTGCCGCAATCGCCGCGCAAATCGCGCCCAATACGCGCCTTGCCCGCGGCCTTGCGTTGGGCGCGGGAGCTTTTTTTCTGGTATGGCAGATGGTCTCAAACTCCGTTGGAAACGAAAGTCTGCTGCTGTTTACGCCGTTCGGGTGGTGCGCCTATGCGCGGCCCTATGCGGGGGAGAATCTCCTGCTGTTTCCGTTTGCCGTGGCCTTAATCGCGCTGCTGACGTATATCGCTTATACCTTATCCGGCAGGCGGGACATGGGTGGCAGCTATATCAGGGAACGGAGAAGCAGGGTGCAGGCGGGTAAGGCTTTCAAAAATTCATTCGCGCTTGCCTGGCGGCTGCAAAGGGGCATGCTGTTTGTCTGGGTGATTGCATATGCCCTGATGGGGACCGTGATCGCCTCGCTTAGGCCAAACATTAACAATATGCTCAACGGCACGTCGTTTTTGCCGGAATTATCGGAAGCGCTCGGCGGGGCCGGAAATGCGTTTCTTGCACTTATCAGTTATATCCTGGCGCAAGTCCTCACCGCGTATGCCATCATGGCGATATTGCGCATGCGGGAAGAAGAAACCCTGGCCCGGACAGAATTGGTATTATCCAGCGCGGCTTCCCGTGTCCGGTATGCGCTGGGGCATGTATGCATCGCTTTTTTGGGGAGCGCCGCGGCCATCGCGGTGTTTGGCGCCTGTACCGGCGATTTCGCCTCCTGCATTTCGCGTTTGCCCTCGGTTTTATTGATCGCTTCCGTTTCAGCATTCTTCTACTGCATCGCTCCCCGCGCGGCGGTGCCAGTCAGTTGGGGATTGTTTGGCGGGCTACTGTTGCTGGAATTTTTATGGGAAATGCGGCTGGTGGGTAACGGACTGTTTGCGTTTTCCCCGTTTTCCTGGGTCTATCCCGGGGTATCCGTAACGCTCCTGCCCCTGCTTGTGATGGTAGTATTCAGCGCCATACTCCTGGCACTGGGCGTAAACCGCTTTTCCCGGCGGGATCTTGTGGGAGAATGATGCGCTAAATACCGGAACGTCCGCTCCCTAAAGCTGGGGCTGCGCCATCTGGCGCAGCCTAGTTTATCGAAAACCCCTTGGGGGTTCGGGGCCGCAGCACCCGGAGGCTTCAAACCGCCGCCAGCGACATGTGCGGTGGCGGCGGAAAGCCTTGCAGCGCAAGGCATTCCTTGCAGGAACAACCGTCCGTGCCATAGGCACAGGTTGTTCCTGTAATCCTCGCGAAAGTGCCGTAAGGCACTTTCGCGACAACAAAGGCTGCGCCATCCGGCGCAGCCTTTGCTATACTTGAAACTGCCTGAGTATTCCGGCCGTCAGCTCATCGGATAGCCGATATCCCTGCTCCATAAACTCATCATATTCCTGGATGCTTTGGGTAAAATCGCCGCCCACAGTCCTCATGATCTGATTTTCTGTGAAATTTACAAGCTCGTAGATCAATATTTGCAGCGTAGCCCGGTCCCAATATCTGTTGATTTCCGAATAAATCTGCGCGAGTTCATCCGCAACCTGATAGAGCACCTCTCTCTGCGTCGCGATTGTGGATATATCATTGTCCCGGTACGCTTCAATCATTCTTGTCAGAGCCTGCACATATCTTACATAATTTTCCCGCACTCTGTTGGCGGTTTCCTGTCCATAGAATTGCGCAAACAGGGTCGCAAATTCTTCCGCGTTCTGCCGGAGGCGTTCTTCTATCGCCTGCTGGTCGCCTATGCCATAAAGAATGCTGAAAATCAACGCCCTGATCCATTGGTTATTGTTCACCCAAAGCCGACGGATGCTGTTGGAAAGCGCCACCTGGTTGAGCAGATATTGCGTTCTGCCGGTCTGCCACATCGACATAACAACCCCCCCCTTTACTATTGAGAGTATATGTGCGTCATCGTGATATTAGGGCGCATGTTGCATTGGAGAGCTTGCGATTTCGAACACAAAATTTTTGTCAGCGTTTTGTTTGCGGGCAATAAAAAGCAAAAGCAGGTATGCTTTTTATTCAGGCTGCCCCTGCTGCCCTCACGGCGGGAATCTCCTTTGAGGTATATAAAAAACCCCGCTTTCAGGCGGGGTCAGGCATATCAGGGCATTTAGCCCCGCATGGCGTTTTCATAAAGGGTGGCGGCACGCGCCCAATCCACCACATGGAACCAATCGTCTATATAGGCTGCGCGTTCATTATAATGTTTCAAATAATACGCGTGTTCCCAGACGTCGATGTTCAAAATCGGTGTGACGTTCAATGGGATGGGCGTATCCTGGTTCGCCGTCGTAATGATGCTCAGGTTCCCATTCTGGTCCAGCACCAGCCAGGCGTAACCGGAGCCGAATACGGAAAGCGCCTGGTTTTTGAACTGGTTATAAAACTCATCCCAAGACCCGAACGCCTCCAATATCGCCCCATATAAATCGCCGGCATAGGACCGTGCGTCTGAATTGGACATCCCGTCAAAATAGAAAATGTGGTTATAAACGCCGCCCCCGTTGTTCCGAATGGGCGTCTGAATGGCCGCGGGCAATTCGGACAGGCGGCCAAGCAGCTCGTTTAGGGACCAGCTTTGCAGGTTCGGGTAATCCCTTAACGCGTTGTTGAGATTGTCCACATACGTCTGCAGATGCCTGTCATGATGCAAATGCATCGTCAAGGTATCGATATACGGTTCAAGCGCATCATAAGCGTACTTGAGCGGCGGGTTCACAAACGGGTAATGCGCATTCGCTTCCATATCCTATCCTCCGACTGATTTTTCCCCATAGTATATTCAGCGAAGATTGATGTAAGAAGCTTATCCGCTCCGGATACGGCGATTCTTCTTATTTTGCCATGATTTTAGCAAATCTCCCCATGACACCCGGAATATCGATTTCCTGAGGGCAAAGCTTCGCACATGCGCCGCAGCTCATGCAGGAAGAGGGCAGCTCCGCCTCCTTCATGGCGTCCAATGTGAAACTCATCGTAGACGGATGATCAAAGCTGATTTCGTTATACATGGAAATCAGCTTGGGGATGTCCAAGCCTTGCGGACATTCTTCGCAGCAATACCTGCAGGCGGTGCAGGGAACCATATTTGCCATAGCGGCCACCACTTTTTGGAGCAGTTCCTTTTCCTTCTCTGTAATAGGACCCTGCTTTGAAAACGTATCAATATTATCTTTCAACTGCTCCATTGTCGTCATGCCGCTGAGTATGACCGATACGTTAGAAAGCGACTGTAGAAACCGAAACGCCCAGGACGCAACGGAATCGTTCGGACGGGCATTTTTGAGCATTTTTGTAGCCTGCTCGCCAAGCGTTGCAAGCTTGCCGCCGCGGCAGGGCTCCATGACGATTACGGGAATGCCGTGGTTTGTGATGACCTCATATTTCTTTCCCGCGTCCTGCAGGGTCCAGTCCAGATAATTGAGCTGAATCTGCGCGAACTCAAAGCAATCCTTCCAGTTCAGGAATTTCTCAATGGTATCCGCCCTGCCGTGGGCGGAGAACCCCAGATGGCGAATGCGGCCCTTTTTCTTTTGCTCCAAAAGATACTCCACCACGCGCAGTTCCTCATCCGTATAAAAGTCATACGCGGTTTCGCATACATTGTGTAATAGGTAAAAATCAAAATAGCTTACGCCACATCGTTCCAGCTGATCCTCGAATATATCGGCGGGCAAAGCCATGGTATGGCCGGAAAGATAGCCTACAAACTCCAAGCGGCCGTTTTGATAGCGCATCATATGGCCCGGCATTTTTGTGGCAATGTGCCATGTGTCGCGGGGATACTGGCCGAGCACTCTGCCTACAAACTGCTCCGATTCGCCGTTATGGTACCGGTAGGCGGTATCATAATAGTTGACCCCATGCTCATAGGCGTACTCTATGAGCTCCCTTGCTTTTCGTTCGTCGATCGGCCCGTGTTCCCCAACCGTAGGAAGGCGCATGTTTCCCATGCCAAGAAGAGAAAGGCTCAGGTTTTGAAACGGTTTATAAATCATGGAATGGTTCCTCCTATCAATGATACGCTCCCTTTTTTGCCTACAATATAGACGGTATCACTTGGAGTTCACTTTAAGTCAAGAGTATTTGAAAAAGAAAGCGAATATTATTTGAATCCGCCCATCACAGAACCATCCCTTTGGGCGGCTCAGATCATCCCCAAACCCTTCCTCAGGGGCTTTGCCCCCGAACCCCTACCCAAGGGACACATCCCTCGGGAATCCCTTTCGTCGGGAACGCCCTATTTGGGGCGTTCCATGGAATGGGTTCCTAGGGCCGTTACGCCCCTAAGCGGGTGTTTGAGGGCAGAGCCCTCACGTAAACCCTTTGTTGACAGAGCCGCCCTCTTTGGCGGCTCTGTCTGTTCGGCACAAGCGCAATATTTTGTAGAACAAAATGCCGGTGTCTACTGGAAAACGGCAAGAATCAGGTCATTCCCTTTCCCGCCACCCGACAACCGCAAATTTCCCGTCCGTATGGTCGTTCACCTTATTGATCCAGATGATCTCGTTGCTCGCTTTCGCTAAAAGCAGTTCGTTCGTCGTGCCGGTTTGATAAAGGGCGGCATTGATGATCCACCAGTTTACGGCGATTCCCGCGCGCTTCAAATCCTCTTCCAGCCGCAGCGCCTCATGGACCGGCGTCGCTTCCGCAAGGGTAATGATGAGAACTTCGGTTTCGTCCGCGTTTTTTAACCTGGGCAGCAGTTTTCTTATGGATTCGGGAATATCTCCCTGCGAACGCTTTACCTCCCGATGATAGCTTTGCGTGGAATCCAGTAGCAGCAGCGTATGTCCGGTTGGGGCGGTATCGATGACTACGGTTTCATTCTCCGCCTTATCAACAATCTGCGCAAACGCCCGGAAAACTGCGATTTCCTGCGTACAGGGGGAACGCAAATCCTCCTCTATATAAGCAAGGTCATCCACGGACATCGTCTCTCTTGCCTTAGAGAGCACTTCTTCCTGATATTTCTTCAATTCCGCATGCTCATCAATATGGCTTACGGAGAAGGCACTGTCCTTTCCCACAACATACTGCAAATGCGCGGCTGGATCTGTCGTGGTCAGGTGCACTTTTTTTCCCATTTTTGCCAATCCAGTTGCTATTGCAGCGGCAATAGTGGTCTTCCCCACTCCCCCCTTACCCATTGTGAAAATGACACGTTTCCCCTTGCTGTACAGTTCCTCTACAACATCCGAAAGCTGCATAACATGCTGGGCATGCAGAGCTTCGCTCCGTCTTTCTTGTTGGTTGGATGTAAGCAGCGCGCGAACGTTGCTTACCCCGGTGATCTGGTATGCCCGAAGCGGAATCCAGTACGTCGCAATTGCCTTTAATTGCTCAGGCATCGCGGCGATAGCGCTTTGCTGTCTTTCATAGAGGGTTTGTGATACAGGGTCGTCATAGGATGCCAATATCCCGTTCAAAATGAGAATCTGATTATTTACGCCAAGACCCCTTAACTCCCCGGATGCGCGCCGCGCTTCTTTGAGCGGAATCTCCTCCGGGCGGGATACCAGAATGAGCGTGGTCACGCTGCCGTCTGATAGGGTTTGAACCGCTCTTTTACAGATCTCCTTTTTGCTCTCCAAGCCTGAAAGCTGGCCCAGGCAGGAGGCCCCATGCGTGTTCTCGCTGATGAAATTGCTCCAGGCAGAGGGGAGCTGCAGCAGGCGGAGCGTATGCCCCGTGGGCGCGGTATCAAATATGATGTGGTCGTATTCGCTTTCAATGCCCCGGTCTGTAATAAAATGCGAAAATTCATTGAATGCGGCAATCTCCACGGCACAGGACCCCGAAAGCTGCTCCTCCATATTTTTCAGAACAGCATCGGGCAACTTTCCCCGGTATGGGGCAACCACGCTCTCGCGGTATTCCGCAGCCGCCTGTATGGGGTCCAGGTTGGATACCATAAGATTGGGAACATCTCCAATTGGAGTAGCCTTGTTGGTAAGGGCCGTTTGAAATACGTCCTGTAGATTTGAAGCCGGGTCTGTGCTGACCAACAGCACTTTTTTCCCTCTATCCGCGAGCGTTACGGCAGTAGCACAGGCTGCGGAAGTCTTGCCTACACCGCCCTTGCCCGTGAAAAATAGATACTTTGTTAGAGTAATACCCTGGGGATTAAAAATGTACACGATATCCTCCACTTTTCTATTTCTCTACCTGAGGCTCAGCAACATTTCCCGTCGGAGCAGCCGCAGCCGCCCGGCTTTTTTACGGTAACCTTGGCGGTTTTGAGCTTGTCAAACGGAGAATCTGTCGAGACTCCCAGCAGGCTTTCAAATTCTTCGTTGGTAGGATACCGGCCTGTTATGACGATTTTGCCGTCCACAACGATCGCGGGTAGTTCATCCACGCCGTTTACGCTGATAAACTCGCTGATCGCCTTGTTGTTCACAAATTCCTGCGGCGCGCTGGCAAGATTAAACCGCCCAACTTCCACGCCTTTTTTCTTGAGCGTATTGAGTACGGTGGACACCCGGAGCAGTTCCGGGTCCACGCCCACGCCGCAAAGGCCCGTAGGGCAGCACATGGCAGGCTCATAAATAGACATGGTTTTCATGGAGATCCCTTTCACTGAATTTATTTGAGATTTGAGCCCCGCAAAGAAGCTCTTCAGATTATCCGGCAGCGTATACTGATTTTCATTCTGCGGGGGCTGCCCGTAAATTACCGCTGCGATGGCTGATATGATCATTCTTTGGGGTGGGTCTTTCCATACTGTTTGCATCCGCCGGAAAGGTTGTAGACACGCTTAAACCCCTTGTTGATGAGTATGTTCTGCGCCGCGTTCCCCGTTACGCCCTTGTTGCAGTAGGTAACGATAACGGTGCCCCGGTTGAGCTCTTCCAACCCGGCTCTGAGATTCGCATGGGGTATGCTTTTGGCTGAGTCAATATGTTTCTGCTCATATTGGGAAGCCGCCCTCGCGTCGACGAGTGCGTACGGTTCGCCGGACTGCATCAGCGCGTCCAGTTCCTGCGCGGTCATAACGGGCCTTCCCTGATGGATGGCGTTTTCCAGTATCATGCCGGTATAGAGTACCGGGTCTTTGGTGGTGGAGAACGGGGGCGCGTACGCAAGGTCAAGATGGAACAGATCCTCCGCTTTTGCCCCGAACGTAATCGCCGTTGCCAGCACGTCGATCCGCTTGTCAACGCCCTCGAAACCCACGATCTGGGCGCCGAGGAGCCTCCCCGTGTCTTTGTCGGCTATTCCTTTGATCGTCATTTCCTTGCCGCCCATATACTCCGGCTTGTTGGGTTTCCTATTATGGCAAACCACAACATCGCAGCCCTGCTCCCGCGCTTCGCGCTCGGAAAGGCCGGTCTGCGCCACCGTCATATCGAATACGCGGAATATGCCCGTACCCAATATGCCCCGAAATTCCAGGCTTCCGCCGGTTATAACGTCCCCCGCTATCCTGCCGGTCTTGTTGGCCGTGGAGCCTAAGGGCCGGTACACGGGCTTTCCCGTTACCACATGGAACTGCTCCGCGCAGTCCCCGCAGGCGTAAACATCCGGAATATTCGTCTGCATCCTGCTGTCCACCCGGATTGCGCCCGCCACGCCAAGCGCGATGCCCGCCGACGCCGCAAGTTCCGCATTGGGCCTGACCCCGGTGGAAAGCAGTACCATTTCGGCGGGGATCTCCCTGCCATCCGAAAGCGCCACGCTGCTTTTCGCGATATTTGTGACGGTCACGTCGGTCAACACGGTTACGCCGTTCTTTTTGAGGTGTTCCTCCACATGGGCCGCCATATCGTAGTCAAGCCCCGGCATGACCTGCGGGAGCTTTTCCAGCATGGTCACTTCCATGCCAAGCCGCTTTAGATTTTCGCATACCTCCATGCCGATGAACCCGGTGCCTATGATCGCGGCGGAGCGGGGTTGGTTTGCGTCGATATAGTCCTTGATGCGGTTCATGTCGTTGATGTTGCGCAGGGTGAATACATGCTGGCTGTCCGCGCCCGGTATGGGCGGCAATACGGCCCGCGCGCCGGTGGCGATAACGAGTTTGTCGTAATGATCTGTAAATATATCTCCCGTAGTGAGGTCCTTGACCGTTACGGTTTTCTTTTCGGGCGAGATCGCCTGCACCTCATGCAGCGTGAAGATGTCTACGTTGTATTTGCTGCGGAAAAAAGCCGGATCGCGGGGAGTCAGTTCCTCCGCGCTTTCCACCTCTCCGCCAATATAATACGGCATGCCGCAGCCGGAATAGGAGATAAAGCTGTCCTTTTCATAGATGACGATTTCGGCGTCCTCGTTGTTCCGCCTCGCCTTGGCGGCGGCTGAGGTTCCTGCGGCAACCGCCCCGATAATGAGTATCCTCATTGCACACACTCCTTTAGTCGCACGCGCAGGATGGATTTGCATTGCCTGTATCCGCTGCTTCCATGATTTCAGAAAGCAACCGATACGCGGCTTCGCACCCCTGCTTGTTGAGGGAATAGAACATCCACTTTCCGTTTGGCCGCCCGGTTACCACACCGGATGCGCACAGCAGTTTCATATGGTGCGACAATGTCGATTGCGCGATACGAAGTTCCTCCAGAAGTTCGCACGCGCACTTTTCACCGCTTTGCAGCATATTCACAATCATCAGCCGGTTCGGGTCGCTGAGCGCCTTAAAAATATCCGCCGTTTGCTCCATCTTTGTTTCCATAACATCCTCACATCGATATCTATCGATATCATTATATTCTGTCAAATCGAATATTGTCAATATGATTATGGTTTTACTCCAATAAAAGAACTGCCCGCCGGGATCACCGTGCAAGCAGTCTTTGGGGGTGATTTAGCGCGCTCTGCAGCAGGAATTTCTATCATTCGGGCATTCAAGCCTGAAATATTCCTCCTAAGCCGAGTAGTCGCGGCCGGTTGGAGCCAAAGCAACCAATATGACCAGCAATGCAATGATAAAACCCATATTTACACCTTCCTTTGAAACCTTCTGACGATCCATCTATCTGCGGGAACCCAAGCACTTCTGTTTAGCAGCTAAAGTCACCTCCGTTATTCAGGGAAAACCGGCATCCACTCATATATATACCCAGCAAGTATGGCGCCCGTAACGATATATGCAATATACCAAAAAAGTGCGCGAAGGCGCACTTTTAGCCACAGAAAAACCGCTGTCTCATGGGCTTTGCCAGCGGCCCGAACCTAAACCCCCACCATTTTGCTCCTTCTCTCCATCAATACAACATCGTGCCAGTTTCCGTTAGGCATACGGCCCAGCCGTTCCCGTGCGCCAACTTCCCGAAACCCGCATTTCTTATGCAACTCCCTGCTGGGTGTATTCTCCCGTATGATTCCGGCCTGTAATGTCCAAAACCCGTTCCGCTCGGATTGAAGAACCAATTCATTCAGGAGTGCAGCCCCTACGCCCATTCCTCTATACACGTCTGAAACATAGATGCTGACCTCCGCCACCCCCGCATATACGCACCGGCTGGAAACAGGCGTTATGGCGGCCCAGCCAAGTATGGCGTCCCCGGAGCGCGCCACCAGACGGCAGCAGGCGCAATGGCCGCGGTCCCATTCCTCCCAGTCCGGCACGCCGCTTTGAAATGTGGCGATCCCCGTCCTGATGCCCGCAAGATAAATCTTGGAGACCTCCGGCCAATCGTTTGGTTTTAAAGCTTCAATTGTGATATCCATACCCTGTCCCATCCTATCGCTACAAATACCGCCGGACGCGCGCGCAGTATCCTTCATAGTCCTTGCCATAGTGCACTTTTAGGAAGGCTTCCTCCCGAAGTATCTGCCGGTGGATTGCCAGCGCGAGCAGAACAAGCACGCAAACAAGCATGATATTGGGATGTGCCAGAAGCATGCCGAAAAAGAACAACAAAAAACAGACATAGATCGGGTTGCGGCTGATTGAAAATACGCCCGACGTCACCAGCCGATCCGGATTCTTTTCATCGATGCCCACGCGGAATGAATCCCCAAAGGATTTGAGCGTTTCCGCAAATCCAACAAGAGCAAGTAAACAGAGCGCAAGACCGAGCCAACCGATGCCTTCACTGACCCAAAATGAATTTATAAGAACAGCCGGTATGGGAAGAGCAAACGCGCTCGCGGCGACGGTGTAGACAAAGATCAGGAATATCGGCAAGAGCAGAAAATCCCTTTTGTCCGTTTCCCCGAACACGATGGCTTTGATCCCCTTCTTTCTTAAACCCAAAGCCCTGCCGCCCAGCAGGAAGAAAAACAAAAGCATAGCAGCCAGGCTCAAATACTTTTGTATCGCCATATCCATCCCCCATTTGCCCTTTTCTATTATTGTTATTTTAGCATCCCTTTCCATAAAAGTAATGTGTATCTTGTCATTAACCAAGGATTTGCCATAATCAGAGATTTGGGGATACGGAAAGCCGCTAGCGGCCAGCGGCTTTTCTTATCTCATGAAACATCGCAAATGAAAGCATCGCCGTTTTGCGGCGATGCTTTTTAATCGGGTTCTTACAACTGTGGGCGCTTACTTATAAACGCGAAATACAGGCGCGGCCTCCCGGAACGTGTAACCCATGCCTGCCGTCTGGTCTCCGCTTTGGGGCATAACGCCGGGCCTGCCGATGGAATCGTATACAACGCCTGTGTCTGTAAATGCGTCCAGCAGATAGCAGTTCCGCCCATCGATAACAATCGGATTCTTCATCCATTTTGCGTATCCTGCGGGATCGAACTCCCGAATCTGTTTCCACTCGGTCAGTATCAGGCACAGGTGCGCATTGCGGAGGGCCTCCTGTATCGTATCGCAGCATGCGATCTGGTTGGGGTAGATCTCCTGAATACGCTTGTATCCCACGGGATCCCACACGCGAACGTCAGCCCCCTCCTGCAGCAGGACCGCGATATTCTGGAGAGACGGCGCGTCCCGAAGGTCATCCGTTCCCGGCTTGAAGGTAAGGCCCAATACGGCGACCGTCAAGCCTTCCAGGGACGGATAGTATCTGCGGGCCTTTTTGATGAGCCTGATCTTTTGATTTTCGTTCACTTCAATCGCTGCTTTTACAGTCTTTATTTCATAGTCGTGGTATTTCGCCAGCCAATGGAGCGCCTTGGTATCCTTTGGGAAGCAGGAGCCTCCGTAGCCGATGCCCGCGCGCAAAAATTGCTCCCCGATGCGCTGGTCCGCCCCCATCCCCCGCGCCACCGTTTCCACATCCGCACCGACAAGCTCGCACAAATTGGCGATCTCATTGATAAACGAAAGCTTCAGCGCCAGAAAGTTATTGGAGGCGTACTTGATCATTTCAGCCGTTTGACGGTCGGTTACAATGACTTTCCCGCGATAATTGGCGTAAATGCTTTTGAGGATTTCACCGCTTTTTGCGCTTTCCACGCCGAGCACCACCCGCGGGCCATACAGAAAATCATGTACGGCGGTCCCCTGCGACAAAAACTCCGGATTGGACGCGACGTCGATCAAGACGCCTTTTCTTGCCTTTTCTGCAAACAATCTGTCCAGCTTGCGGTTGGTTCCGATGGGTACGGTGGATTTCACCACACAGACGCAGTCGTTGCGCATGGCAGCCGCGATCTGTTCCGCAACGAAGAAGACCTGTTTCAGGTTTGCAAACCCGTCCTCGCGTTCGGGCGTTCCAACGCAGATAAATATGGCCTGCGCGCCCATACACGCATCCTGGCAGCTATCGGTATAGGAAAGCTTTTTCGCGTAGCGGCCCATCAGTTCCTCCACATCTTTTTCAAATATGGTGGAACGTCCCGACTTTAATGTGGAAAGCTTGTTTTTATCAATCTCCACACAGGCCACCGTATGGCCCCACTGTGCCAGGCATACAGCCGTGACAAGGCCTACATACCCCGCGCCTACAACCGCTATTTTCATATGATATTCCTCTTTTCGTACCAATCGGCAAGCGAAACGTCCCTTTTTTTGTCGTGGATCAGATCAAGGGGTACCCGCGCAATCTGCCGGACGCCTGGGTTTTGCGCCGCTAAATCATAATGCTCCTTCAGCGTGTCGAATACCGTATTCCAGCTTCTGCTTTCCGCAGTCATCATGGCCCCGCGTCGGATGCGGCTGCGAAGCTCCGGATCCAACAGGTCCACAATGGCCTGGATCAGGCTCTCATCCTCCCCATACCGGCAGATCCGGGCGTTGACATTCCGAACCGTATAGTCGGTCACCCCGCCGGAATCCATGCAAATGGGCGCAAGGCCGCTCGCCATTGCCTCAAGCAGCACGTTCCCGAACGTTTCGGTACCGGAGGGAAGCACGAACACATCGGCGCTCGCATAGATCTCAGCAAGCTCCAGGCCCTGCTTTTCGCCGGTAAAAACGACATTCGGCAGCCCCCACGCTTCGATCTCCTTCAAATACGGCCCGTTTCCGGTGATCCAGAACTGCATGGTTTCGCCGTGTGTTTCGTTTACTCTCTGTACGCTTCGCATCAGTACGTCGAGCCCCTTTTCCACCGCGACCCTGCCGACATACAAATAAACGGTTTTATTAAGGCCCCCGAGCCGCTCCCTTACCTCCGGCGAGAAATGGGAGGGGTGAAACCTCTTTAGATCGATCCCGCGGGACCAGATATCCAAATTTTCAAACCCGCGCTCTCTTACCGCTTCCAATGTGTTGCGGGAAGGGCACAGATTGACCAGCGCGAAGCTGTGGAACCACCTCAGATACGTCCATAATGTCTGGTCAAATATCGTCAGGTGGTAGAATTCAAGGTATTTATCAAAATTCGTGTGGTAGGACATGACGATCGGAATGCCCAGCTCGTTTGCAGCGCGCAATCCCGTGAAGCCAATGCCCGCTTCCGTTACGATGTGCACCACATCCGGCGCAAACTCTTTGAGCATGCCGGTCACTTTGCTGTGCGGCGCAAATACTACTCTGCATTCCGGATAAATCGCCGGACAAATGCCGGGAAAGCGAATGACGGGAAGCCCCGCACACCCCTCGGACTCAAACCCGTAATCGGGAGCAAAAAACATATGCTCCACCTGATTTCCCGAAAGATACCGGCTCAAATAGGACAGCGTATTGGAAACCCCGTTAACCTGTGGATAAAACGTATCCGTAAAAAATGCAATCCGCAACTTTCTTCCCCCCACATCATACTGCCTGCAAGCGGTTGAGAGAATGAGACGTCCTCTCTGTACGCTCCGCCGCCGCACATCCGCAAGCCAGGACAATCGCCTCTATACAGGCCATGATCGTGTAAGACAGGTCGTTTGCAAAAGACGGGCGCGTTAAGAGGTAACTCGCATGCAGCTTTTCAAACCGGCGGTAAAGGCCGCCGGTCTCTTTATCAAATGCCTTCTGTACAACAAAGCGGAAGGAATTGATCTGCCTGAGATGTTCCATAAAATAGCCGTATTGCCTTTTTTCATACTGAATATGGCCGGACAGGCCTCCTGTAAAGCCATCGTTATGCGCATAACATAAAGAATCCGCATAGAAGTGGCAAAGAATTCCCAAGAGCCGGGAATTTCTTTTGCTGTTGTATGCGGAAGCATTTTGCCGTGTAAGGAGCCGTATTGTTTTTTGAATGTGCATGATATTGTTTTTTACGAAATGGGGCCTTAGCAGAAAGGACGGGCTGTAATCCGGCAGAACATTTCCTAAGATAAAACTTCCCCGGTCGAGCTGAATGTCGAAATGTCTCTCAACATAGCGGCACAAAAACCTGCCCATCAAAATATGCGAGTACGTATTCATACGCCCCCCCCTTTGATTAAGAGTATATTGTGCCACGACAACGAATACGGTCAGAATCAGGTAAAATCAATGTGAAATAGCAGGAATTCTGTATAAAACCTCAGATTGTCGAAATGAATCGGGCGCAGAACACCGGCCGGGCTTGCTTTTGCCTGCTTTTCACATATATACTGAGGTTGGGTCTCCCCCAACAAATGTTAAAGTTGGTATACCAGCCCTTATGCCGCGGAGAAGGGAAAGCGCTATGGAACAGCAAAAAGCCCGGAGCGAGCCGCACTATTATTCAGACCAGCTAAAACGCAAGCTAAGCGGTTTGAGCACCGCGTCTACCGCCATCGTGGAGGCTCCTTCCGGCTATGGTAAAACCACCGCCGTACGGGATTTTTTAGAGAGCAACCTTCCGCAAAGCGTGCCCGTCCACTGGTTTACCGCTACGGATGAGCTGCCCGCGGCCTGCTTTAGGCGTTTCGCCCGGTATATCGAAAAAATAGACAGCCACGCGGGGCAGCGGCTTCTAAAAATAGAACTGCCCAACGCCGCCACCATCGGCGAAGCCTGCGACGCGCTAAGGTCCCTCCAATGCCGCCAGGAGACATGGCTTGTCATAGACAATTTTCAATATCTTCTCGCCATTCTGCCGTCTTCCTTTTTTGCGGTCCTAGTCGACCATGGCGGAGAGAGCCTGCACGTTATCCTGTTAACGCACATGGTCAAGCGAAAACTGCTCGTTGCCGTTTCCGGCTATCAATTTCTGCATATCACAGCCGCCGATTTGAAGCTAGACGCCGTAAACATCCGGCGCTATTATTCGCTTGCGGGCGTGAATATCACGCAGGAGACGGCGAAAAGCGTCGCCGCCTATACCGGCGGCTGGATCATCGCGGTGTATCTGCAGCTAAGGGCGTACCGGGAGCGGGGCGCCTTTTCCGATACGCGGGACATTGTGGCGCTGATGGAGCACCTGGTGTGGAGCAAGCTGACCCCTGAGCAGCAGGATTTCTTCCTGCGGCTGTCCCCCTTTGAAACGCTGACCGTACGGCAGATCTGCGCACTCATGGGTTGGGATGCGCTGCCCGACTATGCGCAGGAGGCGTTGGAAACCCCGTTCATCCGGTATGAGCCCGCCGAGCAGCGGTATGAGCCACACAGCATCCTATATGAGATACTGGGGCAAAAATGCCGCGAACGCGGCGAAGCGTACGAGCGCGAATGTCTGGTGCGGGCGGGCGACCTGTGCCGGGATGAAGGCAGTTCCGCCCAGGCGCTTTCTTACTATTGGCGGATCAAGGAGTATGAGCGGATACTTTCCCTCGACCTTTCCCCGCTCATTCTCGAGACTGTGGGCGGCACGCCGTTTTCTGCCATCGCTTTGGATCTTTCAGAGGCCTGTTCTGTTGAACTCAGGCGGGCTTACCCGCTTTCCATGCTGCGCGTGGCGTGGGCATTGAAGCTTACGGCCAACGATGCGGCGTTTGACGCGCTGATGGACGAGCTGTATCCGCTACTGGATGAGCGGAAGGATGAGCTGGAACTCATGGGCGAATGGCTTTTGTTATCCTCCTTCCGGCATCATCCGCATGCAAGCGAAATGACCGCCGTGCTCCAAAAAGCCGCGCCGCTGTTCCACGGGACATGCTCGCGGGTGATTTTGCCCACGGCGCCCTGGTGCTTTTCCAACTGCGGCCCGCTGGGCGTATACTACACTGCCCCGGGCGAAGCCGAAAAAGAAGCCGGAGCGCTTACAGAATACATCACCCTGTATTCGCAATTGACGGGCGGCCACGGCTATGGCGCGGATGTGCTCTACCGCGCGGAGCTTGCCTACCACCGGGGCGACATGAATGAGGCGGAGATACTGGCATACAAGGCCATGTTTCTGGCGCAGTCAAAGCACCAGGGGACCGTACAGCTGGGCGTGGCGCTGCAATTGGCGCAGATCGCGTTGCATAAGGCAAATACCGCGGACTGGCAAAACGCCATTGCCTCCATGGAGCGCGCCTCTTCCAACCCCGCGCAGGATTCTTTCGCCTTCCGCGCCACGCTGGATGCGATGCGCGGCATGCTGCTGACCGAACTCCAGCGGCTCGACGGCATTGCCGGGTGGCTTAAGAAAGGGGATTTCTCGCCGCAAAAATTGCTGCCCGCGCTCATCCCCACCGCCCTGTTCGTACACGCGGTGTACCTGCTGCATCAGGGCGAATACGCCCGACTGATCGGAATTATAGAGGCGCGCTATCCGGAGTACCAGGAAATCCCCGTTTTTTGCATGCTGCTGTCGCTGACCGCGGCCGCGGGCTATATGCAGATGGGCGACCGCGGACAAGCCCGGGTGCTTGTCCGCCGGGCAGGCAAGGCGGCTTTGCCGGACGGGCAGATCTTCCCGTTCGCGTCTTTTTCCTGGCTGCTCAAGGGGCTGACGGACGAACTGATTGAAACGGAATATCCCAATCTGATCGACCGGTTCCATGAAACGAAGGAGCGCTTTGGTATCGGCTGGACCAAGCTCTACCAGGATTTGCAGCCCGAGGGCCTGTCCGAATCGCTGACCGAACGGGAGCGGGAGGTGGCCCTGCTTGCAGCCCGGGGCTTCAAGAACAGTGAGATCGCCAAAATGCTGTTCATTACGGACAGCACCGTACGCACCCACCTGCGCATCGCGTTTTCAAAACTTGATATCGACCGCCGCGCGAAGCTTTCCGAAAAACTCAAACAGCTTTAATGGAGTAGGTTATGAACGAAGCAATCAAAGCGTACCTGCGTCTTGAAAGTATCGTTTCCGCCGCGTTCAATTTCTTTATTAACGGCATGGTTTCCGCCCTCATCTATCATAAGGCGGATTGGGTACCCACGGACGCCGTGAGCATATTCATCGACCTGACGCTGACCTGCCTTTTGCTGTTCGCCCTTTCAGCGCCGTTTTGCAGGGCCAGCCTGCGGAGGGCCGGGACCGTAGGCGTACTTATCGCAGAAAGCCCGCTGGCGCGGTATTTAGGCAAATTGCACCGCCGCCCCTTCCTGCTCGTCGCTTTGTTATGTATTTTGAGCATAGCGGTGTTTTCCATTTTGGCTATCCCTGCATTCACGTTGCTGGGCATCTTTCAAGTGCCGTTTTACCTTTACATCATGCTGAAACCCCTGCTCGCCGCGGGGCTTGGCATTTTTGCCACGCGGACGCTGCTTTATGCGGGCATGTGCAGCGCCCGATCGCCTATGCCCGGGACGATTTTGGACAGTTCCGCGCTCCGGGGGACGGAAATTCCCCGCCGACATTCCAAAAATCCATAAAACCGCCTAAAAATCATCCATTCGGACGAGGCGCAACGCAAAATCCGGTTCTACTATGGTATGTAGAGCCGGATTTTTTATTTTTTAAAGATATTCCGGCATTTAAGAGGAGGCCGCGCATGGAAGATCGCAGCGATAGCTACATCCGGGCGGTGACGCCATTAGAAGGCTACAGGCTGTTCATGGAAATGGAGAGCGGCAGTACCGTGACGGTGGATCTGTCCGGGCAGCTGTACACCGTCAAGTACAGGCTTTTGGAGGATTCAGCGCTCTTTTCGGACGTGAAAACCGATGGCGATTATGTCATATGGGGCAACGGGCGCGTGCGCGTTTCCGTAAAGGAATTGATAGACGTGGTACTACTCGGGGAGATATAGGCGCGGATAAAGGAGGAAGAAACAATGAAAGCGAAACGGATCATAAGCCTAATGCTGTGCGTTCTTCTGACGCTTATACTGCTGCCGCAGTCCGCATTGGCGGATTCAGGCATATGGGCCGGCGGAACACAGGCGCCGACACTGGGAAACGGAGAGCCGGGCAATCCGTATCTTATCGGCACGGCGGAGCAGTTTGCGTGGTTTGCAGAGCAGATAAATGTGTACAACCAGCGAAGTATTTGCGCCAGACTCACAGACAATATCCTGCTCAACAACCCATCGGACTGGCAAAGCTGGGGCAGCGCTCCTCCGGCGAATGCGTGGACGCCCATAGGGTCGGGACCGGCGTTGACCGCAGCCTATACCGGCGTGTTCGACGGCGACAACTACACGATCAGCGGCGTATATATTGCAAACGGGCAAAGTGATTACCAGGGTCTGTTTGGCTATATCACGGGCACGGTAAAAAATCTGGGCGTGCAAGCGTCTTATATCCGGGGCAAGGCGCATGTCGGCGGCATATCCGGGGCGCTCAACACCGGGGGCATCATTCAGAACTGTTTCTACAGCGGGGCCGTTCAGGGCGTTGAGTTTATGGGCGGCATATGCGGGCATGCGTATTATACAACCTCCATACTGGATTGCCGCAATTCCGGAACGGTCTCGGCCGTCCAGGCGGAGAACATGCCAAGCAGATTCTGGGGCGGTATATGCGGCGAGAACTATGGCACCATCAGCGGCTGCTATAATACGGGAACAATCAGCGGCTATAATAACATAGCCGGTGGCATATGCGGCGCGAACTATGGCACCATCAGCGGCTGCTACAATACGGGAGCCGTCAACGGCTACAACAACATAGGTGGAGGTATTTGCGGAGTTAACCGGGCCGGCAGTATTCCAGACGGCGGCCTGATCGAAAACTCCTACAATACCGGCGCCGTCAACATGAATGGCGGCGGGGCCGGCGGGATATCTGGCGGCAACGAGAAAACCGTCCGCAATGTATACAACACCGGGACCGTTAGCTGCATAATTGGTAATGTCGGAGGGATATGCGCTTCCAATTATGCTTCCGGCGCTACAATCACATACGGATACAATACCGGAAGTATATTAGGTGACACCATCTATAAAGGCGCTATATGCGGGAACAACAGCAGCGGCACAATAACCAGCCTGTATTATTCCGATATCGGCGTAATTGGAGTGGGTTATGGCACGGGAACAAGCTCGACGACCGCCATGCCTTCCGCTGTGTTTTCCTCGGGCGAGGTGGCGTACCTGCTGCGCACAGCGGGCGGCGCGTTCGGCCAGGACATAGGGGCAGACGAGCTTCCCGTGTTCCTTGCTTCCGATGAGGGAAACGCGGTATACAAGCTTACATATATGAACGGTACTACGGTGCACGCCGTCCAGTACTACAACAGCGGCGATTCGATATCGACGGCCAGCGTGGCGGACCCAACCAGCGATCTCGGTGATTTTTCCGGTTGGAATAGCCTCCCCGCGGCGATGCCCGCCCATGACGTCACGGCAGACGCCGGATATTCTTCCACCATAGCCATACTCCCCGCGCCCACAGGCCTTAGTTGGGATACTGTAATCCCTGGCAAGGCAAAATGGGGCGCGGTAGACCATGCCGCAGGCTATGCAGCGCAGCTTTATAAGGATGGCACGGCTGAGGGAAGCGAGGTCAGCGTCACATCGGGCACGGAGCATGACTTTACTACGGCGATTGCGGCCCTGGGCAGCGGCAGCTATACGTTCAAAGTAAGGGCGGTAGGCGATTCCATAACCTATACGGACAGCAGCTTCTCCGAACCCAGCCCGGCGTACAGCTACGTTACCATACCCGCAGCGCCGCAGAATCTCGCCGCTACGCCTGGCGACGGTCAGGTGGCTTTGAGCTGGGCCGCTCCCGCCAGCGACGGTGGCAGTGAGATCACCCGATACGAAGTTTCCAGCGATGGCTCCAACTGGACGGACGTGGGCGACATCACCGGCTATACCGTGACTGGCCTTACCAATGGACAAAGCTATACGCTGAGCGTCCGGGCGGTCAACGCCGTAGGCACGGGCGCGGAAGCAAGCATAACCGCTACCCCGCAGGCTCTCGCCGCCGTACCCTCTGCACCCCAGAGCCTCGCTGCCACCCCCGGCGATGAACAGGTGGAATTGATCTGGTCGGCCCCCGCCAGCAATGGCAGCTCGCCGATTACCGGATATGAGGTTTCCAGCGACGGTTCCAACTGGACGGACGTGGGCGACTTCACGGGCTATACCGTAACCGGCCTAAATAACGGACAAAGCTATACGCTGAGCGTCCGGGCGGTCAACGCCGTGGGCACGGGCGCGGAGGCGAGCATAACCGCTACCCCGCAGGCGGATGTCATATTTCATACCATAACCGCATCGGCAGGCAGCGGCGGCAGCATCACCCCGAGCGGAGCGGTCAGCGTGGCAGAGGGCGGAAGTCAGACATTCTTTATCGACCCGGATGATGATTACAGAATCTCTTCCGTCACCGTGGATAACGTAAATAAAGGCAATATCTCCAGCTATACGTTTACCGGCGTAATGAGCAACCACAGCATCAGCGCCACATTCCGCTACACGGGCGATACGGACGATACGGGCGGCGGCATCCCGCTTGGAGGAGGCGCGTATCCCTTCCGTACGCTGACCGACAGCGTCACGGGCATCACGGTTTCGGGCAATATCCACCGGAATGCCGTGCTGACGGTAAACGATATTACGCTCCGCAATGACGGCGCCTGCGACGGGATCCGGCAGCGGATGAACGACGAAAATGATATGCTCCTTTTAAGCATGGATCTCTCGCTCTCCCTCGGCTTTGTCGCTCCGCTCACCATCACCCTGCCGGTGGGGGCGCAGTATAACGGCCTGGTCATCACCGTACTCCACTGCAACGGCGGTATGCTTGAAACCTATACCGCCGTGGTGGAGGATGGCAAAGTCACATTCACTGTTACCGACCTTTCGCCTTTCGCGGCGTTCCTCTACGCGCCGGGCATACCGCTCTCCATCCCCAAGACCGGAGACGGCGGCTCGGCCCCCTGGCTGCTTGCATGCGTATTGGCGGCGGGCATGGCGGGATCGACGCTGTACAGAAGAAAGAGACCGACACGCAGATAGCCCATTTGACTCACGCATAAACGCAAAAACGGCGGATGATCCGATGCGGTAAGCATGGAATATCCGCCGCTTTTGATTGGTCGCTTATTTACAGCTCAAACTGCCTTGCGATCACCGCAAGCGCGGTGGAAACGTCGCTGTTTTTGATGCAGCAGGCGATCTTGGTTTCGCTTGTCGTCACAAGCTCTATGCTGACGTTCGCATCCGCAAGTACCGAGAATAGCTGCCCCGCCACGCCATGGCGGATGGCCATGCCCGGGCCTTCCACGGTGAGCTTTGTGATGTTGTCGAGCGCGTGGATATCCATGCCCATGTAGAGCGGGCGCAACGTTTTTAGGGCGTTGAGCGCTGTCGCAAGCTGGGACTTGGGCAGGGAAAAGCTTACGCTGCCGGAAACGGAGCCGGGGACCGTGACGCTGATCATGTCCACAAACACGTTGTTGCGGGCGATGAGGCCGAAGATGTGGCTCAATACGCCCGGCTCGTTGGGAAGCGAGCTTACGGTGATCACGGCCTGGTCATCGTCCGTGTACAGGTGGGAAAGCACGTCTTTTTCCGTGACGATGTCGTGCATGCTGTAAAGGCCCGGCTGCTTGTGCATGAGGTACTGCGCCGCGCGCAGGGCTCCCATGCCGAACACCTGCTTGGAATACGCCTTGTGAGAGATGGAAACGACCTCGTCCTGGCCGAAGAATTCCACCTCATGCTCGCCCACGATGGTGCCGCCGCGTATGGAATGCAGGCCGATCTCTTTTTTGCTGCGGCGGACGTCCTTGGTGTGGCGGCCAAACACATATTCTTTACCCGCGGGGAACTGCGCACTGACGGCGTCCGCCAGCATCAGCGCCGTTCCGCTGGGGGCGTCCACCTTGAGGTTATGGTGCTTTTCGGTGATTTCGATGTCGAACGCGTCGCCAAGTGCCGCGGCCGCCTTTTTGATGAGCTCAATCTGCAAATTGACACCCAGCGACATGTTGCCGCTCAAAAATACAGGAATCTTCGCAGACGCGCGCTCCAGTGAGAGCTTGTCGTTTTCACTAAACCCGGTGGTGCCGATCACCAGCCGGACTTTGTTCGCCTGACAATACTGAATGAGCTTAGGCAGCGCCGCGGGACGTGAAAAATCAATCACCACGTCCGCGCCCGCAGGCGCCTTCATGATGTCGTTGACGATGGGGATACCTTCGGCCTCCGGGCACTGGTAGGTTGCAATGCCCGCGATTACCTGAAACTCGGAGCTGTTTTGCCTGCACAGGCGCATGATGGTGCGTCCCATCTGGCCGCACGCGCCGTTGATGATGACCTTGATCATACCTTTCACCTTTGCTCGCTTCCTTATCTCTTAGGAAAGCAGGCCGTAGTTCTTGAGCGCAGTTTCCATCAACACACGGTTTGCGTCGGATGGCGGACAGAGCGGGAGCCGTAACGTGCCTTCGCACCAGCCCAGCATAGCGCACATGGTCTTGATGGGGATGGGGTTGACTTCACTAAACGCCGCTTTCCATATGGGCAGCACTTTAAACTGCAGCGCGCGCGCCGAATTGAGATCCCCGCGGAAAAACGCCGCGCAGAGCTCGTGCATCTCCTCAGGTATCACGTTTGCGATGGTCGAGATAACGCCCTTTGCGCCCAAAGCGAGCAGCGGCAGCACATGGTCGTCATTGCCGGAGTAAATGTCCAAATCCGGACATAGCGCGGCTAAGGTTACGATCTGCTCGATGTTTCCGCTCGCTTCCTTGATGCCCACGATATTTTTGTTTTCCATCAGCTTCTGCATGGTGGCGGGCAGCAGGTTCAAGGCCGTACGGCCGGGCACGTTGTATATGATAATGGGAAGGGAAACGGCCTCCGCAATTGCTCCATAATGGGCGACAAGCCCCGCCTGCGTGGTTTTGTTGTAATACGGCGTGACGATTAAAAGGCCGTCCGCGCCGACCTCCTCCGCCGCCTTGCTGTCCCGTATGACATTCGTGGTGTTGTTGCCGCCCGTGCCCGCAATGACGGGAACGCGGCCGTTGACCTGTTTGACAGTAAATTCTATGGCGGCGCGCTTTTCTTCCGCGCTCATGGTGGATGCCTCGCCCGTGGTACCGCAAACGATGATTGCATCCGTCTTGCCTTTTATCTGGCGCTCGATGAGTTTTTCAAATGCACCAAAATCGATTCCGCTCTCGCAAAACGGGGTAATGATGGCAACGCCGGAGCCTTCAAAGATAGCCATGGGTGTCTCCTCCTTTTTGTATTGGTCGGCACTTACTAAAACGGCGCAGAAGGGATTTCCCTCTGCGCCGCAAATAAAGCGAACTTACGCGTTCCCCCACTGGCGGATGAGCTCCTGCGCGATCTGCACGGCGTTGGTCGCCGCGCCCTTGCGGATGTTATCCGCCACGCACCAGAAGTTAATACCGCTTTCCACGCTGAAATCCCGTCGGATGCGGCCCACATAGACAGGGTCGGTATCCTCGGCGTTAACAGGCATGGGGTAGACATAATTCTTCGGGTCGTCCTGCACCACAAGGCCGGGCGCCCGGCGCAGCACCTCTACAAGCTCATTAAGCTCAAAGGGGCGTTCAAATTCCACATTGATGCTCTCGCTATGGCCGTGGAATACGGGCACGCGCACGGTGGTGGCAGTAACCCGGAGCTCGGGCAGGGAGAGTATCTTGCGGCTTTCGTTGATCATCTTCTGCTCTTCCTTGGTATAGCCGGTATCCAGGAACGAGTCGATATGCGGCAGGCAGTTGCCCGCAATGGGATGCGGGAACTTCTTAGGCGGGTTGCCCTTGAGGCCTTCTTCCAAATCCGAATACCCCAGCTGGCCCGCGCCGGATACGGCCTGGTAGGTGGAATACACCACGCGCTTGAGGCCATATGCTTCATGCAGCGGCTTTAATGCCACCATCGCCTGTATGGTGGAGCAGTTGGGGTTTGCAATGATGCCTTTGTTTTTATACTGGGGGATGTGATCGGCGTTGACCTCGGGTACCACAAGGGGAACCTCCGGGTCCATACGCCAGGCGCTCGAATTGTCGATCACCACGGCGCCCGCACGCGCGGCAACAGGGGCAAACCGCTCGGACGTGCCGCCGCCAGCCGAAAAGAGCGCGATGTCTATAGCAAGGCCATCGAAGCAAGTCTCGGTCAGTTCCCGCACGGTATAGTCTTTGCCCATAAAGGGCAAAGTAGTGCCGGCGCTGCGTTTGCTGGCGAACAGGTAATAGTTCGCTACGGGCAATTTGCGCTCTTCCAGCACCTGCAGGAATTTACGGCCGACCATGCCGGTCGCGCCGACGACCGCGACGTTGTACTGCTTCATGTAATGGTCCTCCTCGTATGGTTATATATTGCGTATATTACTACGCAATATGCGATTGGGGGAAAGTATAGCACAACGTACGGGGCAAGTCAATGAAATCCCCTTCCCAATGCTGTAAATATTCTATGATTTGCCCTATGGATGCGTTCGCTTCCTTATATATAATGCTCGCATACCCGGCGCAAAAAGCCGACTGAACGCTTCCTCCTCCTTTGCTTGACAGCGTGCGGTTGTTTTGCTATAATCAGTAGCGTTCCTGTCAGGGAGAGATGTCCGAGTGGTTTATGGAGCTGGTCTTGAAAACCAGTGATGCCGCAAGGCACCGGGGGTTCGAATCCCTCTCTCTCCGCCAA
>JAFABA010000059.1 GCA_023426265.1 Bacillota bacterium | reverse complement strand
ATCTCCGCAGGAGGCCTTGGCACCGGCAATCCGCCCAGCTGTTCCGGGCAAACAGGAATCGCCTCTCCTGCCCGCAGCAGGGCAATGATCTCTTGATCGGGCTTGGCCTTCCCATCATAACGGCAGTGTACGCCGCACAGGCATGCGCTCACCAGTATCATACCATACTCCTTTTCTTTCGGGGCTTTTCAAACAGAAAACTTACTATGAATTTTGCAGTTTTGCCGTAATTGGCATCCCCGGTCAGGCCCTGCGGACTTGACCAGGGAATTGGTGCCTGTTTTCTATTTGAGCGTTACAACCGTCACACCCGCAGCGCCCTCACCATAGTTGCCCAGGCGGAACGTCTTCACCTTTGTATGCCGCCGCAAATAATCCTGTATGCCCTTCCTGAGCGCGCCTGTGCCCTTGCCGTGGATGATCTGCACCTCAAGGCGGCCGTTGAGCACCGCGTCATCCAAGTACCGGTCCACTTCCATGAGCGCTTCATCCACCAACTTGCCGCGCACGTCCAGCGAGAGCCCCGCGGGCTCGCGCGTGGGATCAAGTGTGAGCTTGGCGCTTGCGGACGCGGGCTTTACGGTCTCTTCAATCAAACGGATATCCGAAAGCTTGGCCATCATTTTGATGACCCCCGCCTGCACCTGTACCTCGCCCTTCGCGTCGGGTTCCTTCAATACTGTAGCGTTCTGGCCGATGTTCACCAAACGCACACGGTCTCCGGGGCGTACGGACTTGGGCGCTGTTCCCTTCTGCTCTTGCTGGGCGATGGGGTCCAGGAGTGTTTCTTCACGTTTTCTTGCGGCGTCGCGCGCATGCTGGATGGCGCGCTCCACCTGCCGCATATCCAAGCCCTTTAAGGAACGCAGGTTGGTGATGATCTGTTCCATTTCCTCGCGGGATTGGCGCACAATCTGGCGCGCTTCCTCCTTGGCCTTGGCACGAAGCGTCGCTTTTTCGCTTTCAAGCCGCTTCTTTTCCGCTTCAAGCTCGCTGCGCAGGCGTTCCGTTTCATAGCGCAGCAATGTTGCCTGCTGCTTTTCCTGCTCCGCGTGCTGGCGTTGGCTCTGCGCGCTCTGGATCACGTCCTCAAACTGCACATCTTCCTGCTTTAAGAAGGCGCGCGCATGCTCAATCACATCGAGAGAAAGCCCAAGGCGCTGCGCGATTTCAAACGCGTTGGATTTTCCGGGAATGCCCACAAACACGCGGTAGGTCGGCGCAAGCCTGTCTACATCGAATTCCATGGAGGCGTTTTCCATACCCTCATGCGTGAGCGCAAAGGCTTTGATTTCGCTGTAATGCGTCGTCGCCGCCGTTACGCAGCCGCGCGCATGCAGGGTTTCGAGTATGCTCATGGCAAGCGCCGCCCCCTCCACGGGGTCTGTGCCCGCGCCAAGCTCGTCAAGCAGCACAAGAGAGTCTCCGTCCGCCTGCTCCAGGATGCGCACGATATTCTTCATATGCGAAGAGAAGGTGGAAAGGCTCTGTTCAATGCTCTGCTCGTCTCCGATATCCGCAAACACTTCTCTAAACGCACACAGCTTCGTACCCTCCGCCGCGGGCACAAACAGCCCCGCCTGCGCCATGAGCGTAAACAGGCCGATGGTTTTTAACGTGACCGTCTTTCCGCCCGTGTTGGGGCCGGTGACGATAAGCGTCTGGAACGCGTCGTTGAGCCATACGTCTATGGGCACCACGCGCTCTGCTGGGATGAGCGGATGCCTGCCCGCAACGATTCTGATAGGCGCGTGGGACGCTATTGCCGGGCGGATGGCGCGCATTTCCCGCGCAAGCATGGCTTTGGCAAATATCAAGTCGAGCTCGCCCAATATGCCGATGCTTTCATACAGTTCTTCCGCATACGGCTCCACCATGGCGGTCAAAGACGCAAGCACGCGCTCGACCTCCTCTTGCTCCATACTGACAAGGCGTTTATACTCGTTGCCAAGCTCCACCACGGCCATGGGCTCTATAAACAGCGTCGCGCCGCTGCCCGATTGATCGTGCACCAGGCCCGGCACATACTGTTTTGCCTCCTGCTTAACGGGCAGCACGAACCGCCCGTTGCGTATGGTGATGATGGGTTCCTGCAAATATTTCTGGAACGCGGCGCTCTTGATCATGTTGTTGAGCTTTTCGCGCACGCGCTCGTTGATGATGCGCATCTGGCGGCGGATGCCCGCAAGCTCCGGCGAGGCGGCATCGGCAACCTCCTCCTCGCTGACAAAACAGCGCGTGATGTCCTCCTCCACGCTGCGGTGGGAGCAAAGCTGCCCCGCCATGTAGGAAAGCAGCGTTGGCGCATCCCCCTGCGTGAGGCGTTCACGCGCGGTACGGCTGACCTTGAGGCACCGGGCGATGGAGAGCAGTTCCCGTATGCTCAAATACAGAGCCGCGCGGATGCGCTTTAATGTGGGGCGGACGTCCGCAAACCCTTCTATGGGGCTTTGCTCGCCATGCAGGAATACGGTTTCCGCTTCCGACGTCTGCTGCAGCAGCGTGTTGATCTGCGCCGGGTCCTGCGAGGGGCGAAGGCTTTGCGCGTTTTCCCGCCCGATGTCCGACGCGGTGAGCCCCTTGATGCGTTCCACCACTTTATCGAATTCCAATAGAGACAGTACTCTATTCTCCATAACTCCTCCTATGTGATAAGCCCGCGGGCCCAATGGCCGCGTGTCGTGCCGCGGCGGGGCGGGCTGTTTCCTGTGAGCGCATCCTGTGCGGCGCGTACGCGCTCCGCCACCTCGCGCTCCGTTTCATAAACGAACTCCAGCGCCAAAAGTTCCGGCGTGGGCAGTTCAGACAATACGTCCAGGATATCCATGACCTCGCAATTGCGCACGCGGTTCAGGCATCCGCCCATTCCTTCCCGCACCGGGTCGAGCGGGAAAACGCGTCCTTCCGCATCGGTAAGCGTATGCTGCCTGTCGCACCCAGCGCAGCCGTTTTCCCTGCGGTGCGGGCAATGCCAAAGCTGCATCAGCTGCGCCCGGCCGTAGCCGTAAACGCCCGCGCCCGTCTCCAGAATAAGATCCCGAAGCTGCGGCTTGCTGAGTTCAAGAGAAAGCAAGACCCGCGTAAATCCCAATTCCAGCAGCTTTGCTGCCGCCTGCGCATTTGTCGCGTTGCAAAGATACCCCGCGATACGTTCCCCTTTTATAAACGCGACTTGCCCCGCGTTCTGCGCCACGCCGCCGTCCACCAGCCCGCCTGCAAAAGTGGCCGCCCAACGCTTTTGCTCCATACCGGAAATATCAGCCGCCGGAAGCTGCAGCAACAGCTTTTGACCTCTTGCCCGAAACGGCTGCAGCTTTATAAGCTCCTCTTCCGCCCGCAGGATATCCCGCGGCTCCAGCGCCACATAGCTTGCGCCCGCTGTAAACGCTGCCTCCACGCGCGCGGCGTCCGGTACCACGGCGAGTATCAAAGGCTGCGCCGGTTGCTGACGCTGCGGGATTGCGGGCAGTGAAACCTCCCGCCTTTCCCGCCTTATGGTCAACGCGGCTTCCAGCGCTTCCACCCCGCCGCGCCTTAACGCGTTGAGCGCGGAAACGGGGAGATAGGCGGGCATGGGCATGTCCATGGTTCCGCTATGCAATGCAAATGGCGTATCCCCCAGCTTGCCGATCCGGGCGATGTACCTCGAAGCGTCCGGTTCCGTTTTCGCCGCCTGCACAATCTCCCCCGTTACACGTACTTCTGTTTCCCCCAGCGCCAGCGTAAGCGTTGCGGGTTCCCCTACCGCAAGCGTCAAACGCGCCTCAACAGGCCGCTTGCGTCTCTCCATACGGTATGTTTCCTGTTCCTTTGCAAGCGGAGCGTCGGAGCCGCTCAAAGTGCCCCGCGCGTTGGCGGACACGTCCCGCCCGTAAAAATAGCCGGTGGAAACGCCGCGCGAGAATATGCGCTGCAAGGAATCCAATTCCTCTTCCAGCGCGGCCTTTTCCACCCCGTCGATCGCCATGCGGTAAGCGCGGGTCACCGCCGCGACATATTCCGCCCGCTTCATGCGGCCTTCGAGCTTGATGCAGGCAACGCCCGCCTGTTTTAATTCCTCCACATGGAACAGCATGGAAAGGTCGGAAAGGCTCAGCGGGTATTCCTGCTTCCCGTCGTCCACAGCATAGGGCTTGCGGCAGGGCTGCGCGCACGCGCCGCGGTTGCCGCTCCTCCTTCCCGCCAGCGAGGAGAACAGGCACATCCCGGAAACAGAGGTGCACAGCGCCCCATGCGCAAAGCACTCCAACTCCATCGGGCTCGTTGCCCCCAGTTCACGGATACGCTCCAGCGAAAGCTCCCGCGCGAGCACGGCACGCGTCAGCCCCAGCCCATAGGCCATATTTAGCCCGTTTTCGTCATGTATGGCCATCTGGGTGCTTGCGTGCAACGGCAATTCGGGCAGCGCATGCCGGATGGCGCGCACAAGGCCGAGGTCCTGCACGATGAGCGCGTCCGCGCCTATTTCATATAAATATGCGGCGTAAGCAAGCGCGTCCTGTAGCTCCCTGTCCAGCAGCAGCGTATTGACGGCCACATATGCCTTGACGCCGCGTATGTGGCAATAATCCAACGCTTCGCGCAGCGCGGCATCGTCAAAATTACCCGCGTAACGGCGGGCGCTGAACGTGCGCCCTCCCAAATATACAGCATCCGCTCCGTTCTGTACGGCAGCGGTAAGGCTTTCCCTTTCGCCCGCGGGCGAAAGCAATTCGAGCGCCATATGCGCCTCCTAGTCTCCAGTAAAACGGCGGACCGAAGCCGCATGGCCTGACCCGCCTCATTTACCAGTATAACACATTTTTCACAGGCTGCATGCTGTGATTTGTTTTCGAATACGCCATGCCTGCGGCTAAAAGGAGACGCGGTATTCCATCCTGTGGGCGGCGGCTTCGGCGGCCTCTTCCCCCAATAGCTTTTTGATGATGTGCAAAGACAATTCAATGCCGCAGGCAACGCCGCCGGAGGTCATGATATTGCCCTCATCCACAAACCGCACGCCGTTCACCACATGTACTTCCGGGAACTGATCCCGAAGGATTTCCGTGTCCGCCCAATGTGTAGTAGCACTTTTACCGTTTAGCAGCCCCGCCTGCGCGAGCAAAAACGCGCCCGTGCAGACGGAGATTGTAAGAGGCGTATTCGCTGCCGTTTCCTGAATAAAACGGATCAGCTTTTCATTGTGGATTTCGATATGTTCTGCACCGTAACCGCCGGGCACGATGAAAACATCCAGCGCGGGCGCGTCCAGAAAAGTATGGTGCGGCTGTACAAGGAGGCCGTTTCTTGCTTTTATGGGCCGGATATGCTCCGCTATTGTACATACGGAAAATGGCCGTGTTTCATCCGCAAGCCGCGTGATGGAGAACGCCTCAAACGGCCCTGCAAAATCCAGAACCTCCGCCTCGTCAAAGAGCAGGATACCAACCTTGTATGTACGGTCCACGGTAATGTCCCCTTTTTTTATTTAAACTCTTTATACAAAAAATCCGGCTGAAAAACAACCGGATTCTTAGATGATAGTGATGCTTATTTAAGTGATTTCAAAAAAGCGGAAATCCGGTCCACGGCCACTTTGATTTTTTCAAGGTCCGTCGCATAGCAGCAGCGCACGTGGCCTTCGCCCGCGTCGCCGAACGCAGTGCCGGGAACAGCCACGACCTTTTGTTCCGCCATCAGTCTGTCGCTGAATTCTTCGGAACAAAGCCCGGTACAACGGATGGATGGGAACACATAGAACGCGCCTTCCGGTTCGTCGCAGGTCATGCCAAGGTCGTTGAACGCGTCCACAAGGTACCGCCTGCGGCGATCATACTCGCGGATCATGGACATGGTATCCTCCCAATCATACTGGAAGCCGCGCTCTAACGCTACGATACCCGCGACCTGCGCCGGGGTGGGCGCGCACAGCATGGTGATCTGGTGGATCTTCGTCATGGCGGCGATGAGAGGCTGCGGGCCTACGGCATAGCCAAGCCGCCAGCCCGTCATGGAAAACGCCTTGGAGAAGCCGCTCAATATAATCGTCCTGTCCTTCATGCCGGGCATGGAGGCAAAGGATACATGACGCTTGCCGTTGTAGGTCAATTCCGCGTAGATTTCATCCGTGATGACAGCGACGCTCGTATCCTTCAACACGTCCGCAACGGCTAAGAGATCCGTGCGCTCCATGATGCCGCCCGTGGGGTTGTTGGGGTAGGGCATGATCATGGCCTTGGTTTTAGGGGAAAGCGCCTTGCGCAACGCGTCCGGCGTGATTTTGAAGCGGTTTTCGTGACTCATGGCGATGGACACGGGGATGCCGCCCGTCAGCCTGACGATGGGCAGATAGGATACATAGTAAGGCTCGGGCACGATCACTTCGTCGCCGGGGTTGATGACCGCGCGCAGCGCAAGGTCTATGGCCTGGCTGCCGCCGACGGTAATAAGCGTATCCTGCAGGGAATACCCGCTAATCTGAAACCGCTCGTCCAAGTAGCGGAGTATCAGCTCCCTTAATTCCGGCATGCCCGCGTTGGAGGAATAGGCGACGCGCCCTGTGGACAGACGCCTGAGCGCCTCCTTTCGGATGCCTTCGGGGGTGGCGAAATCCGGCTCGCCCACGCCCAGGCTGATGCAGCTGTCATCCAGGAAATCGAAATATTTGCGAATACCCGAGGGCGGGATCTCCGTAACGATTTTCGCTACGAGAGTTTGGCTATCCATACATCCTCCTTGATGCGCAGGCCCACTCTTTTATAAAAATACAAGCCGGCGTGACACACGAAACGTAATTACCGTCTATTATACCCACGTTGTCCCCCCGCCGTCAATCCGAATACTTCAGGCAAATGCATAAAAAATCGTCCGTGTACATGCAATGTACACGGACGATTCGGGAATATTCTACATCCTGTTTACTTGGTTTCTTCCCAGCCGCGTTTTTACCCGAGGTGCATCCTACTCCGCCTCTGCAACGGAAATAGTTTTGAGCGCTTCCACATCCGCGCCCGCCTGTTCCATGCAGTCCGCCACGGCTTCCAGAATCGCATTGCTGGTGACTGTCGCGCTGGAAACCGCATCCAGGCCCAGCCCCTGCGCCGCTACAATCGCCGCGGGCAAGTCCGAAATGGCCTTATCGCTGATACCTTCCGTTTCCTGATGCTCAAGCACCTTTACGCTGAGTATCTCGGTTTCGGACACTTCCACCTCCACCTTGATATCCCCGTTTTTGCCCTTTGCGGACGCGGTATATACGCCGGGCGTATAAGCGCCGCCTTGGGTCTCCTCAGATACCGTAGCGGGGTCAGTCGTGTCAGACCCCACAGCAGGATCAGCCGCTGTGTCGGGCTCCACAGCGGGAGTAGTCGTTGCAGCAGACTCCGCAGCGGGAGTGGCCGTTGCTGCAGGCTCCGTGGCGGGCGCACAGGCCACGCCGAACGCCACCAGAAAAACGAGCAGCAATGCCAAAATACCGGTTCTTTTCATGATTCTTTAACCTCCTTAAAAAAATGCAGCGTACTTGACGCGCATTGCGAAGTATAAAGTATAAAGCGGCTTCCGACTCAACCATAATTTAAAAAATTTACAGATTAACAGGAAGCCATAATTCCAGATATGGGCGTAAACCCTTATCCTGGCGGACTTCCACAAGCAGCACCGTCCCCCACGGGCGGCCCGCGCAGGCAAGGCCGCGCCTGTGCGCCTCCTGCCGCAAGCCATCAAACGCAAACGATGGATCTTCCAAAAAGGAATCATCCGTAGCGAGTATGGTGTGCAGGCAGTCCGCCGCAGGCAGCGCGCGCGCTTTTTGTAGCGGCAAGCACTTTTGGTTTGCGTGTTCCCGCCGTATGGCATAGCCGAGCGCGCCCATCCTGTCTTTGGCGGCCTGCGCGGTGTTTTTGCACATGGCAAAGGAAAGGCGCGTATGCGGCATGGCCTTTATCCATTCCTGCATGGCAATCTGCATGGATTTGTCCTTGGATATCCACCCGAAGGTGGAGTCATACAAAAACAGCATATCGGGCGAGCGCACAAGCTCATAGCGGTCGAGCAGCGCGTCGATCATGCGGATACCGGCCAGATGTTCCTCCACCGCGTCCGCAATGCCCCGGTAGTATGCAGCCATTTGAAGCGCATGTTCCTGCTGTTGCTGCATGCGCTCCAATATCTCCTTGCGGTTGTCGGTTTCGTATTCAAACTGGTGCAATACGGATTTGAGCGGATATCCCATGGAATGGTATTTTTCATAGGAAAGCAGCCGGAACAGGTCCCCCGTATCATAATACCGGTAACCGTTGTCCCGTCTCTTTCCCTCAATAATCTTTTCCTTTTCAAAAAAATGCAAGGCCGCCGTTGTAATGCCCAACAGCTGAGCAACCTCGCCAATACGGTACTGCATACACATTTCCCTTCTTTTAACGTATGCTAATTTTACACAAATTCAGTGCAATCGGGTTATGGGCGAACGCGTTATTCACATATTGTTAAAGGTTTTATTCTTTTAAACGGCAATACGGGATGCTAAAATACGAATTAAGGCGTATGCAGTCGATCCGCCATTTTAATGCGTCTTTTCCCATATACTCCATCAGAATGGCTGGTGCAAAAGCACTTCTATGGGAAACCCTCTTATAAAGCCGCAGGCTGTATCAACGGCATATGAAGGAGGCAATCCATGCGCGTGCGCATGAAAAAAACCATATATACCCTGGTTGCGTTGCTGCTGACGTTCTCGTTCTGCGGCACCGCTTTTGCGGTTACCCCGCTTTCTTTCGTCAGCATGCGGCTTGGCTCCTCCGGCGAAAACGTGACGACGCTGCAAAAAAACCTGGTTGAGCTTGGGCTTTATTCCCTGGAGCCGGATGGCGTATACGGCGCGCAAACGGCGGTTGCCGTAAAGCGCCTGCAGGCCCAGTTGGGGTTGTATCCGGATGGAGTCTGCGGCCCGCTGACCATACAGGCATTCAACAAAGCCTATGAAAATACCGCGGCCGCCGCGACCGCTACCCCTTCTTCCATGCAGGAACCAAAGAGCGCCAATACGCTTTCCCCGCTTGCGGGAAAAAAGATCGGCATTGACCCGGGACATCAGCAAAAAGCAGATACGGCTTTGGAACCCGTGGCGCCCGGCTCTTCCCGTGAGAAGCAGCGCATGAGCGCTGGCGGCGTTGGCGTAAAAACAAAAATACCCGAATATGAAACCAACCTTATCATAGCGAAAAAGCTTCAGGCGCTGCTGGAAGAAGCGGGCGCCGCCGTATACATGCTGCGGACGGAGCACGACGTGCAGCTTTCCAACATTGAACGTGCCCAGATTATGAACAAAGCCGGGGTGGATTGCTGGATTCGCATCCATTGCGACAGCAGCAATGATTCTTCCGTAAACGGCGTGCATGTGCTTGCCCCTTCGGCGGTCAGTTCCCCCAGCATTGCACAAAGCAGCCTGAACCTCGCGAAGCTGCTGTTGAAGGGCGTGAGCAAGGCAACGGGCGCAAAGGAATTGTCCGTTCTCGTAAAATCCGACCAGACGGGGTTCAATTGGTCCGAACGGCCCGTGGTGACGGTGGAGCTTGGGTACCTGAGCAACCCGACGGAGGACGTCCGCCTCAACCGCGCGTACTATCAAAACGAATGTGCAACCGGCATGTACGAGGCGCTGATCGCTTATTTTTCTTGATGCCACGCTCCATGGTTTGATCTATTAAAAGGCCGCTGGGCCTTTTTTTATTGCTGTTCTATTTCAAAAATCTCATGTCGATCTTTATTCTTGCTGCTGTATATTCAAAAAATCTTACGGCAGTCTTAATTTTTTTATTAACGCGTTTGAGTCCTGCAAAACGTGTCGAATAACAGAACAGAACCCTTAAAATTCCCCCTCCCCAGCAGGAAGTACCCGTAAGCAATCGTCCGGCCCATGGAGGACCGGGGGACTATTTATTTTGCAAAAAGATTGAATAAGGAGAACGCGCATGAAAAATTTTTCCATCCCCAAGAAGCTGACCGTGGCTTTCGCTGCCATCATTTTGCTCTTTTGTGGCGCAGTGTTGGTAGCGATGCTGAACCTTTCAAACATCGCGGGCCAATTCACGGCGTTTCACGACCATTCCTTCGTTACAAACAGGCAGACCATGACCATACGGGGCTTGTTGCATGAGATCGAAAAAAATCTCATCAACGCCTGCATCGCGGAGAATGCCGCCGAGGCGCAGGGATATCTGGATGACGTGAACAATTCCGTGACGGAACTCACCGCCGTAAGAAAGACGCTTTCCGAAGTGCTGATCGGCAACGAGGAGTTGATCCAGCAGTTCAATGATGAAGCGGACGCGGCAGCCGGGGTGCGCGGGACGGTTTCGGAGCTGGCGCTTTCTGGAAAAGGCGTGGCCGCGCTCGCCCTGTACCGGCAGGAATACGCCCCCAAGGCGCAGTCTCTGAGGGATACGATTGAACAGGTAAATAGTAACGATTCGGAGCGCGCAGACAGCTTTTACCTGGATGCGAAAGCGGCGCAGAATATGGCGACCATACTCGTTCTTGGCATCACCGGCGCGACGTTTGTGATAGCCGTGCTCTTAAGCGTATACATCATCCGCAGCATCACAAGGCCCCTGCGCGAGATTGAGCAGGCGACAAAGCGGCTTTCCGGCGGCGAGCTGGACGTTGCGATCACGTACCAATCCAAGGACGAGCTGGGTTCCCTGGCGGACAGCGCGCGCACCCTGATCACAACCCTGCGCGCATACATCGGCAATATTTCAGAAACGCTCAAATATATGGCGGACAGCGATCTCAGCGTTGCCGTGACGATGGAGTACCAGAAGGACTTTGCGCCCATAAAGGCCTCTTTGGAGACGATCTTGGCCTCGCTCAACGCCATGTTCTTAGGCATTCAGCAATCCTCCGAGCAGGTGGCGAGCGGCTCCTCCCAGGTGGCAAGCGGCGCGCAGTCTCTCGCCCAGGGCGCTACGGAACAGGCAAGCTCCGTTGAAGAGCTTTCCGCCACAATCAACGAAATCTCCGAGCAGATCAAGGCGAATGCCGCCAATGCCCAGCATGCCAACCGCATGGTGGCGGAAACCACGCGCGAAATCGAAAACGGTCAAAATCAGATGGAACAGCTGGTTACCGCCATGGGGGATATTTCCGAGACCTCCAGCCAGATCAGCAAGATCATCAAGACGATAGACGATATCGCGTTCCAGACCAACATTCTGGCCCTCAACGCCGCGGTGGAAGCGGCGCGCGCGGGCACCGCGGGCAAGGGCTTTGCCGTGGTGGCCGAGGAAGTGCGAAACCTTGCCGCGAAGAGCGCGGAAGCGGCAAAGACTACGACCGCACTGATTGAAAACGCCATACGCGCCATAGGCAACGGCACGCATATGGTGGCCGCAACCGAGCAATCCTTAAACGGCATCGTGGAGAAGGCGGAGCATGTCACGAGGCTCGTCGACGATATCGCGCAGGCCTCCAATGCACAGGCAACCGCCGTGATGCAGACGACAATGGGCATTGAGCAGATTTCAAGCGTGGTGCAGAACAACTCCGCCACGGCGGAAGAAAGCGCCGCGGCAAGCGAGGAGCTTTCCGGCCAGGCGCTCATGCTCAAAGAAGTGATCGCAAAAGTGCGCCTGAAAGGCGAAGCGGCAAAGACTCAGGCCCCGGCCCATATAGCTGCGGAAGCCCCGGCCACGCGCTATGTCTACGCGCCCTCCCCCGTCGCCATGCCCAACCCGGCGTTCGCAATCGCGCTGGATAAATATTGATACAATCCTTTTACATAATCATAAAAGTGCGTCCCTCCGGGACGCGCTTGGGTCTGTCAGCTTCTTGCCGTCATCCCTGAGCGAAGCCCAGGATCTTCGCATTCGGCTCAGAATAAAAACAACAGGGTTTATCGACACGCTGAAGCGCGTTCCATCCGGGACGCGCTTTACACGCTTCATCATGCCATATAATAAGCAGGCAAAAATTGCATACATTTTACTTGCCTTCCAATTTATTTTATGTGAAAATAATTACAATGTTTTGGGGCGGCATCGTCTGCCGTTCCGCGCAAAGGGGATGTATATGGAAAAGATCATCGAGGTGGAAGGGCTCAAAAAGTCCTACGGAACGTTGGAAGCGGTAAAGGGCGTCAGCTTTTATGTGGAAGCGGGAAAGCTCTTTGCTTTTTTAGGCCCCAACGGCGCAGGGAAGTCCACGACAATCGACATCCTCTGTACGATACTTGAGGCGGACGCGGGCGAGGTTACGATCGACGGGCACGCTTTGGGCGCAAAAGACGCGTCCATACGCTCCGCAATCGGCGTGGTGTTTCAGGACCATTTACTGGACCCGCTGCTTACGGTGGAAGAAAACATGCGCGTGCGGGGCAGCTTCTACCACAAGAACCGCGCGAAGCTCAACGCGGCTGTGGAATGGGCTGCAAACGCGGCGGCGGTAAAGGAATTTTATAAACGCCCGTACGGCAAGCTTTCCGGCGGGCAAAAGCGCCGGGCGGACATTGCGCGGGCGCTCATCAACACGCCGAAAATCCTGTTTCTGGACGAACCCACCACCGGCCTTGACCCGCAGACCCGCAAAAGCGTGTGGGAAAGCGTGCAGGCGCTGCAAAAGGAAACCGGCATGACGGTATTTTTGACCACGCACTATCTGGAGGAAGCCGCCGAGGCCGATTACGTGATTATCATAGACAACGGCGAAATCGCCGCGAAGGGCACGCCCACGGCGCTGCGCCAGCAGTACGCGAGCGACCTTATTAAGCTATTCCCTTCGGACGAAGCGGCGCTGGTTTCGGCGCTTGAGGAAATGAAGCTACAGTATGCCAAAGTGTCCGACCGGCTGGTGATCAAGCTTTCCTCCACGCTGGAGGCGCTGCCGCTGCTTGAGCGCGTAAGGCCCCATATCGCCGGGTTTGAAGTATTGAACGGCACGATGGATGACGCCTTTATCGGCATCACCGGAAAGGAGATCCGGCAATGACGGCATTCGTAAGTAGAAATTTGAAGGTGTTTTTCCGGGACGGGGCCTCCGTGTTCTTTTCCCTGCTCGCGGTGTTCATCATTATCGGCTTGTACGTGCTCTTTTTGGGCGACGTATGGCTCCAGGGCCTCCCGGATATGCCGGGTGCCAAGTACCTGATGGACAGCTG
>JAFABA010000038.1 GCA_023426265.1 Bacillota bacterium | reverse complement strand
CGGAAAGCTCCTGCCTGATAAAATAGGTTTTTCCCGAGCCTGCGCGGCCCAGCAGAAAGCGGACTTGTGCGGGCATATGTCCTCCTTATAGAACTTACAGGGCGCCCAGCGCGGCCTTGTGCAGCGGTGTATACACCATGCGCCCGTCCTCGTTCCGGCTTTCAAACAGCACAAGGCGGTTGGCCGTGAAGGCAGCGCCTTCCTTTGCATCGGCCAGGAGGTTTTCAAGCGCCTCCGTATCCTGTACGTTGGGCAGCGCGCGCGCAAGCGTGATATGCGGCGTCAAACGCTTGTGTCCGCCGGAAAGCGGGAAACCGCGCGCTGCAAGCCCCGCGGTAAGTGTTTCGTGCAGCCGGTAGAGTTCCGGCAAATCGCCCGAAAGCGAAATATAGCCCGTGCGGCTGCTGCCGTGCACAAAGCTGCCGTAGGAGGAAAGCCGCAGCAAAAACGGGCGGATGCCGCGCACCGCTTCGTCGCACGCGGCAGCGGCGCCGGTCAAATCATTGCTTTCCCCTATAAAGTGCAGCGTAAGATGAAAATTCTCCTTGGATACATAACGTCCCCCGGTGGCTAAAGCGCGCAGCCGGTTCTGCGCAAGGGTCAACGCCCGTGCGACGTCCGGCGGAACGGGGATGGCGATAAACAAACGCATGGTTGAACCTCCATAAAGCGGGTAATTATATTATAGCATAAGATAAGGGCGAAACCCGGAAGCAGGAAACAGAGATTTGACTTGACAAAATGCCCGTATTGTGTTAAAAAATCTAGTGAGCAAGATGCTCAAATAGCAACCGGCAGAGAGGAGTGATTGCCGTGAAGATCAAGAACATCAACAACCCCAAGCGCTTTTTTGAGGTCCTCAATCAGTGCCATGGACGCGTAGAGTTGATTACTTCCGAAGGCGACAGGCTCAACCTAAAGAGCACGCTGTGCCAGTACATCGCGCTTACGCAGATGTTCAAGGACGCCCGCATCGACGATGTGGAGCTGATCGTCTCCGAACCCGAAGATTTTGCCAAACTCTTGGAGTTCCTGGTACGCGGTTAAGGGGCGGGCACAAAAGCGTCGGCTGACGCCGACAATTTTTATTTTGTAAAAGTTTTGCGGAGAGGGTTCCTCTCCGCTTTGTTTTTATCTGAAAGCGAAACAGAACGGGTGAACGCCGTCCGTATCCTTGAAAGGGAGGTATATGCAGATGGACCTCGATCAATTGAAGGAGAGTTTTCAGAAAAGAAATATTGAAGCGATATCTTTCAAGACCCTGGATGCGGCCAGATCGCACATCCTCAATACCGTTTCCGCAGAATGCGCTGTCGGTATCGGGCATTCCGGCACGCTCCAAAAGATAAATCTCACCAATACTCTGCTGGAAAGAGGCAATACCGTCTATGATAAGGAGCTCGCAAGGACAGCGACGAGTGCAAAGCGCTAAAGAAAAAAGCGCTGCTGGCGGACTGGTACATTACCGGTTCCAACGCGGTATCCATGGATGGCCGGATTGTGAATGTGGACCATAGCGGCAACCGTGTGGCGGCAATTTCCTTTGGGCCGGACCATGTCATGATCGTTGTTGGGAAAAATAAGATCGCGGCTACCTTGGAGGAAGCAATCCAACGGGTAAAAAACATTGCCTGCCCGTTGAACGCGAAACGGGCAGGCTTTCATCCCCCCTGCGTCGCGTTAAACCGCTGCGTTGACTGTGTTTCAGAAGAAAGGGTATGCAACATTCTTTCCATTGTCGAAGGACAGACGGATAGCAGCAGAATAAAACTGCTTGTCGTCGATGAAGAATGCGGGTTTTAAAAACTCTCAGGCATAGCGCACGTCCGTTATTTTACCCGATGCAACGTTGAACGCAATGGCGCATTTACCTCCGTCCTTGGTGGCGAATGTAAGCGCCACTGTTTGCTCTTTGCTCCATTCCATACTCAACAGTTCTTTCAACACGCCGCGCGCCTCCGTGATCTCGATGTCCCGGATGGAATTCGGCGTATCAAAATACGTCAGCATATGCTTGCCGCCTTTCAGCTCATAGGAAACATATTCTTTGCCATCCTCCTTATACACGCGGTAGGCCGGGTCGAACAGGTCGCTGTACGGATTTTTCAAAAGCGCCGCAACCTCTTGTCTGCCCACGCTCTTTGTATCCGCTACGATCCACCATTCGTTCGCCTCCCGGATGGGCTTGCCGATCCAGTCCGAAAGCGTCAGCCGCGTCTTCCCATCCTTTTTGTGGGAAATCAGGTACGGATAATACCGGCCGTAGATTTCGGATTTTTTATATTCGGTCTGTAGGGGCTTTCCGCCCACGTAGACGCTCAACTGCATCGGGTTGCGCAGCGTACACTGCTCCAATAAAAACAGCCTGGAGTCATAGGTAATATCCGTAATGATAAACTGTCCCTCCACGCCGTCCTCGAGCACGCGAAGTTTGGAGGGGATACTCTGCCTTGTCTTTGTAAGGAACGTAAACAGCGCTTCCTTGTTGTGCACAGTGCCGTCCCAGTCGATATAAAATACCCCGTCGGAGATGGCCTCTTCATGCGTGTATGCTTCCGTCAGCGAGGAAAGCGGCGCAAAACCGGAAAGCCGCGCCGGGTCGTAGCCGCCTTCCGCTACGGTGAATGTGGCGGAAAACGGGTAATCCTTTGGGGGAGTCTCATAGGTTCCAATTTCCTTGACGATGCGGTATTCACCCGGCTCCAGCGGAATGTAGAAGTAGACGCTTGTGCCCGTCGTTTCCTGTTTGGGCGCGATGTGCCCTATGGAAGGCCACGCCATATAAACGCCGTCCTCATTGGGGCTGATGATCTGTTGCGTATACCAGCCGTCTTCCCGCTTTTTCTCCAGCGCATACTCCTCGCCGTAAAGCAACTCTTTGCGCGTCTTATTCTCTATGGTGAGGGAAAGCTTCGTTACGCCCGGGCGGTAAACGGGGTATTCCGTATGCATCACGCAAAGGGATTTTGCGTTGAGTTCCTTTTCCGCGTACCGGGTCGGCACCCACTCCGCTTTCCATGAAGCCGCGCTTGCGGCAAGCGGCAGGGATGTAAGGAATACGGCAAGAAGCAATAAGACGGTACAAATTCTTGCAAGGCGGCAGTATCGCATAGCAAAGCTCCTATTCTGTTCTTATCAAAGCAAGACGAAGAAGGATATGGAATTGTTGCATAAATTTCCAAAAACAACAGAAATGAAATTACAGTTCCCTTAGCACAAGCTCTGTCTGCCCCTGGTTGAGGCCGATTTCAAGCCGGATTACCTTGGGATGGCTGCGGTAGGTCTTGCGAACAAACTCTTTTAGAGCCGTGCCGCGCTGGTAGCCGTGGATCACGCGGATGCGGTAGGTTGCGTTCGAGGCTTTTTTAAGCGCGCTGTCGATGCAGGCCTTTGCCTGCACCGTCGTCATGCCGTGGATGTCGAGTTCCGCGATTCCCGCTTGCATAAATCCTCCGCCCGATGTCGTTCCTCTAAGTATAAACGGGAAACATAGAGCCTGCATAGCCACGGGCTGTATTTTAAAAAAGATTTGTTATATAATGCCCATAGAGCAAATTATGTATTTGATGCGAGGAGGCATTTCACTATGGAAATTAACCGGTACCTTGACTACGCCATATTGAAACCCGAAATGACCGAACAGGAAACGCGCGAGGCTATATTGCTTGGCCTGGAATATGATGTTGCGACCATATGCGTCCATCCCCGCGATATTGAGCTTGCCAAAGAGATGTGCAAGGGAACCAATACGGAAGTGATCTGCGTGCTGGATTTTCCGCATGGCTGCGCCACCGCCGCCGCCAAGGAGGCGCTTGCAGGCATTTACGCCGATCAGGGCGTGACAGAGATCGATATGGTCATGAATTACGGCTATGCGCGCTCCGGTTTGTGGGATAAGGTGGAAGACGAGGTCCGCCGCGTTGTCCGTCAGGCGCATGCCCGCAACGTCATCGTAAAGGTGATATTCGAAACCAGCCAACTCACCGTGGAGCAGATCAAAAAGGGTGTGGAAGTCTGCATCGCCGCGGGCGCGGATTTTGTAAAAACCTCCACCGGCTTCTATGGCGAAGGCGCCACCATGACCTCGGTAGGTACTATGATCGAGGCCGCGAAGGGACGCATCAAGGTCAAGCCCTCCGGCGGCATCCGCGAGCGGGCCGTGGTGGAAAAGTTTATCGAAATGGGCGCGGCGCGCATCGGCGCGGGCGCGGCTTCCGTCGCCGCCCTTTGCGGGGAAAAGAAGTAAATTGGTATTGAAGGGCTCTGGCTCCACAGTTCGCAATGGTCGCATATTTATGCTCCCTTGCTCACTAGGACTACGCCGCACTTTTTCCGCCACAGGCGGCGTTTGGCTACGTCCCCCCAAACCTCGCTTAGGGTCGTAAAAGCGGTACCCGGAGTTCTAAAACCGATTCACTGGATCGGTTTTTGCCTAAGGCAACGGACCCGCTTTCCTTCGGAAAGCCCCTAAGAACCCGTTTTGTAAACGATAAAATCAGATATAGATTTAAAGCGGAGGCTTTGCCTCCGCATTTCTTATCTTTCGAACAAATCATTCCCCAGCGCGTCGATCGCCACGATTGCGGGAACGCCGTCAAACATAAGCTTTCTAATCGCCTCCGCGCCAAGCTCCGGAAAAGCGATGGTTTCCGCCTGTGCGATATGCCGGGCGATCAGCATGCCCGCGCCGCCGGTGGCGGCGAAATACACGGCGCGGCCAAGCATGGCCTGCTTCACTTCTGCGCAGCGCTTCCCTTTCCCAATCATGGCGTTCATGCCGCGTTCAATGAGGGCGGGGGTATACGCGTCCACGCGCCCGCTGGTGGTGGGCCCGCAAGGACCAATCACCTCGCCGGGGGCCGCGGGGCAGGGCCCGGCGTAATAGATGCATGCGCCTTGTAGCGGGATGGGCAGGCTTTCCCCGGCTTCGATCATGGCGTATAGCCGCTTATGTGCGGCGTCCCGCGCAGTATAGGCCGTGCCATAGAGGGCGACGATGTCGCCCGCGCGCAGGGTGGAAATGGCGTCTTTGGAAAGCGGGAGGTCAACGCGTTTTGCTTCCATTGTATTCCTCCTTTACAGCACGGCGCTTGCGTGGCGGGCGCAGTGGCACTGTACGTTTACGGCCACGGGCAGGCCCGCGAGATGGGTGGGCAGTTCGCCGATGTGTACGGCTAGCGCCGTCGTCTTGCCACCCAGCCCCATGGGGCCGATGCCGAGCGCGTTGATGCGCGTTAGCGTTTTCTGTTCCAAAGCGGCCAGTTCCGGCGTTTCGGCAGCGGAGCCGATTTCCCGCAACAGCTGCCGTTTTGCAAGCAGCGCCGAGGCTTCCATGGTGCCGCCTACGCCCACGCCGAGTATCACCGGCGGGCACGCGTTTGCGGCGCCCAGGCGCGCGGTCTCTACAATGGCGTCCACGACCCCTTCCACCCCTTTGCTCGGGGTGAGCATAAATAGCCTGCTCATGTTCTCACTGCCAAAGCCCTTGGGCGCGACGGTGATCGTAACGCGGTCCCCCGGCACAAAGCGGATATGCAGAATTGCGGGCGTATTGTCGCCCGTATTTTTTCTTGCAAGCGCCGTCAGGGAGGATTTCCGCAAATACGCCTCGGTATAGGCGCGCCGTACCCCCGCGTTGACGGCGAAGTTGGCGTCGCCTTCTATAAAGACCTCCTGCCCGACATCTAAAAATACCACGGCAAGCCCCGTATCCTGGCAGCAGGGGCGGCGGGCCGCGCGGGCCATTTTCTCATTCTCTAATATCTGGCGCAGTGTCTCGCGGGCTGCGCCTTCTTCTGTTTCATATGCCGCGTTGAGGGCAGCCAGCACGTCCTCCGGCAAGCGGCACACCGCATCCACGCACAGGCCCGCCACCGCGGCCTCCACTGCCTCCGCCCGTATGATACGCATACATGTCCCTCCACAGTCCTTATGGAAATAGTATAGCATAAAAATGCATGGGGCCGCTTAAAAACTAGATAAAAAAGACATACCGAATCGCGCACCTTTTGTTTTCTGACGCTAAACCTCCGGTTTAATGAAACTGCGTCTGAAATTTGAGGCGAATTTTACATACATCTTGCTCTCCGTACAAAAAAGGACTTAAATCGCCGCGCTCTGCCATGGAATTTTTACGGCGGGCAATCGAAAACCGTCGTTGACAAACGCATATTTTTATGTTTCAATAAATAAGGTTTTGTTTAGAAACAGTAAACAACGAGTTTAGCGTTTGTGTGAACGACGCAGCGGCGGGGCTTTTAGGGAATTTGCGCCATATATACGGCGTACGGGGCAAAAACGAAGGAGGCGGCCATGCAGATTGGCGAAAAGATCAAGCGCATGCGGTTGCGCTTAGGGCTCACGCAGGAAGAGCTGGCGGCCCGTACGGAGCTAAGCAAGGGGTTTATTTCCCAGCTTGAGCGCGATCTGACCTCCCCCTCCATCGCCACGCTGATGGATATCTTAGAGGCGTTGGGCAGCGATATCGGGACATTCTTTCAGGAAACCCCGCCCGAAAAGGTGGTGTACACCGCCGCGGACGTGTTTGTGAAGGAGGACGCGGAGAATTTAAGCTCCGTGAGCTGGCTCGTTACAAACGCGCAGAAGAATGCGCTGGAGCCCATACTCGTCGCCCTTGCCCCTGGCGGAAAAAGCTTTGTACACGACCCGCATGAAGGGGAGGAGTTCGGCCATATCCTGCAGGGAGCGGTCACGCTGTACCTGGGAGAAAAGAAGTACCGGTTGAAAAAGAACGACAGTTTCTATTTTCGGCCCCAGAGCGTGCATTACATCGAAAACAACGGCAAGAAAGAGGCGCACGTTCTCTGGATCTCTACGCCTCCTACCTTCTAGGCTACAAAAGTAAGCTTGCCTATATAAATCCGCTTTCTTTTGTTTCTTGCCCCCGAATGATACATTCGGGGATCCATCAAGGATTGATGTTCAGCCTGCGGGCTGAACGACCGATCTTTCGTGGAAAGAAAAGAAACGTACCTCTTCTAAAGCATGGAGGAAACCCCGATGGGCGACAAGCATTTGATCGAGCTGTTCGACGTCTCCAAGGATTACGAGGGCGACGCGGCGCTTAAACACATCAGCCTGTACGTGAAGGACGGCGAGTTTTTAACGCTGCTGGGTCCTTCCGGCTGCGGAAAGACGACGATGCTACGCATCATCGCCGGGTTTGTCATGCCTTCTTCCGGCAAGGTGCTGCTCGATGGCGTGGACGTCGCGCATATTCCGCCCTACAAGCGCCGGGTCAACACGGTGTTCCAGAAGTACGCGCTGTTCCCGCATCTGAACGTGTTTGATAACGTGGCGTTCGGCTTGAAGATCAAGAAGCTCTCTAAGGCGGAGATCGAAAAGCGTGTCACCGGCATGCTGGAGCTTGTGAACTTGAAGGGTTACGAGAAACGCTGGATCGAGCAGCTTTCGGGCGGGCAGCAGCAGCGCGTGGCGATTGCGCGGGCGCTCGTGAACGAACCCGAAGTGCTGCTTCTGGACGAGCCTCTGGGCGCACTGGACCTGCAATTGCGCAAGGACATGCAGGTGGAATTAAAGCGCATGCAGCAGCGGCTTGGCATCACGTTTATTTACGTGACGCACGATCAGGAAGAGGCGCTCACCATGAGCGATACCATCGTGGTGCTCAAGGAAGGCGTCATCCAGCAGATCGGTACGCCGCAGGATATCTACAACGAGCCTAAGAACGCGTTCGTGGCGGATTTTATCGGAGAAAGCAACATACTCCCCGGCGTCATGGAGCGGGATTATTTCGTGCGCTTCGGCGGGCAGAGCTTCCACTGTGTGGATGCGGGCTTTGGCGTGGAGCAGCCGGTAGAGGTCGTGGTGCGCCCGGAGGATGTGGATATTATCCTGCCCGAGCGCGTCACGCAGAACGGCATGACGGGTACGGTCAAGTCCGTGCTGTTCATGGGCGTGCATTATGAAATCCAGGTGGATACCGGGGATTATCTGTGGATGGTCCACACGACGGATGCCGTGGATACCGGCGCGCGCGTGGGGCTTGAAATATTGCCGGACGCCATCCATATCATGGGGAAAAAAGTATGAAGCGCACCGTATTCGCCTACCCCTACGTGGTATGGATGGCGATATTCATATTCGCCCCCATGCTGCTCATTGTCTATTACGCCTTCACAACGGACGGCGGCTTCACGCTTGCAAATTTGGCTGGCGCTGCCGATCCGCTGTACATGGAGGTGCTTCTGCGTTCCGTCTGGATGGCGCTCAGGGCGACGGCGATGTGCCTGCTATTGGGCTACCCCATCGCCTACTTCCTTTCCCGCATGAAAAAGAGCACGGCCACGATATTTTCCGTGCTGTTCGTCGTGCCCATGTGGATGAACTTTTTGCTGCGCACATACGCGTGGCAGGTGCTGTTAAATTCCGGCGGTATCATCAACAGCGTGCTTGTGGCGCTGGGGCTGCCGCAGCATGAGTTTTTATATACCGAGGGCGCGGTGATGCTCGGCATGGTGTACAATTTCCTGCCGTTCATGGTGCTGCCCATCCATACGGTGCTCACCAAAATGGACCGCTCGCATATTGAGGCAGCAAGCGACCTTGGCGCGAACGGCATCCAGACGTTTTTCAAGGTGGTGCTGCCGCTTTCCATGCCCGGCGTGGTTTCGGGCATTACCATGGTGTTCATCCCGTCCATCACCACGTTCGCCATCTCCCGCCTGTTGGGCGGCGGCAAATTCATGATGTACGGCGATCTCATTGAAAACCAGTTCCTGCTGATGCAGGATTGGGGCTCCGGCTCCGCGCTTTCGTTTATACTGCTGATACTCGTGCTGATCAGCATGGCCATCATGCGCCGGGCGGAAGGCGCCGCCGGGCAGGAAGGGGGTATGCTCTGGTGAAAAAGCTGCGTACGTTTTTCAAGGGCACCTACCTCGGGCTGATGCTTCTGTTCCTCTACGCCCCCATTGCGGTGCTCATCGTCTATTCGTTCAACGAAAGCAAGACGATGGGCCACTGGACGGCATTTTCTTTCCGCTGGTACGAGGCGCTCTTCCAAGATTCCATGGTCATGGAGGCGCTCACGGTCACGCTGACGGTCGCGATCATTTCCGCGTTCGTTGCGACCGCCATCGGCACGTTCGCCGCCATCGGCATCCATTCCATGAAAAAGGCGCCCAGGGTGGCGGTAGAAAACATCAGCCAGCTTCCGGTCGTCAACCCCGACCTTGTCACGGGCATATCGCTGATGATGCTGTTCGCGTTCATGAACTTGAAGGACAGCTACCTGCGCCTGCTTGTCGCGCATATCACGTTCAATATTCCGTATGTGATATTTTCCGTCATGCCCAAGCTCAAGCAAAGCTCCAACCATCTGTATGAGGCCGCGCTGGACCTGGGATGTACGCCGTTTGAGGCGCTGTGGAAGGTGATATTGCCGGATATCATGCCGGGAGTTGTTTCCGGCTTTATCCTCGCGTTCACGCTTTCCCTCGATGATTTTGTGGTGTCCTACTTCTCCACGCAGGGCGTGCAGAATCTTTCCATCTACATCTATTCCATCGCGCGCAAGGGCATCAATCCCAAGATCAACGCGCTAAGTACGCTGATGTTTATCGCGGTGGTAACGCTGCTGCTGATCGTGAACCTGAAATCCATCCGTGAGGAGCGCGAGGCGGCTGCGCAGAGCAAAAAGGTCGCAAGCAAGAGCGTGTGAAAATGTGATTTATTTGGAGGCTCTGCCTCCAAGCCTCTGCTTAGGGTCGTAACGACCCTAAGCACCCAATTCTGAAATGCTTATTCTAAGGCATTTCAGAGAAAGGGATTCCCAAGGGTGAATCCCTTGGGTGGGGTTTCAGGGGCGAAGCCCCTGAAGAGAAGAACTCTAAATTTATATAGACGGAGGAAAAGAGATGAAAAAGATTGCAGTTGTCCTGGCGCTGGTCCTGCTCATTGGCGCAGTTGCGGGCTGCGGGAGCAAGACGGGGGAAGTGACCCTCAACGTGCTCAACTGGGGCGATTATATCGACGATACCGTCATCGCCCAGTTTGAGGAGGAGAATCCGGGCATCAAGGTGAATTACCTGACGGCGGCGAGCAACGAGGAGATGCTGGTCAAGCTTTCCGCACCGGATTCGATCTTCGACGTCTGCTTCCCGTCGGACTATACCATCGAAAAAATGATCGCGCAGGGTATGCTGCATGAGATCAATAAGGAAAACATTCCCAACATCAAGAACATCGACGGGCGTTTTTTAAACCTGGATTTTGACCCCGGCAATAGGTATTCCGTCCCGTATATGTGGGGTACCGTGGGCATTCTCTACAACACCACAATGGTAACGGAACCCGTCACCAGCTGGCAGGCGCTTTGGGATGAGCAGTACGCGGGCCAGATTCTGATGTACGACAGCCTTAGGGACAGCATCGGCGTCACGCTCAAAATGCTGGGTTATTCCGTTAATACCCGGAACGAGGCGGATATCATTGCCGCGCGGGATGCGCTTGTCGCGCAGAAGCCGCTTGTCAAGGCATACCTCGACGATCCTATCAAGGAAAACATGATCAACGGCTCCGCGGCGCTTGCCGTGGTGTATTCCGGGGACGCCGTTTACTGCATCGGCGAAAATCCAGACCTTGCGTATGCCGTGCCGCAGGAAGGCAGCAATTTGTGGTTTGACAACATCATCATCCCCAAGACGTCGCAGCACCCGGAAGAGGCCGAAAAGTTCATCAACTTCCTGTGCGACGCCGAAGTGGCGAAAAAGAACACCGAGTACATCGGTTACTCCAGCCCCAACAAGGCCGCGGTCGCGTTGCTTTCCGAGGACTGGACGTCCGATGAAACCTACAATCCCCCACAGGCTGTGCTGGACCGCTGCGAGGTGTTCCGGGATCTCGGCGAGTTCATCAAGGTCTACAACGACGCATGGAGCCATGTGAAATCTGAATAATTATTTGGAGGACATGGGTGAAATTTATATAATCTGCCTTTTAGCGTGCTTACAAGCACGCTAAAATTTTTCAATTTTCATTGTAGCTTTTTGCATGCGTCGAAAGTGTTAGTGGTGAAAGGCGGCTTGAGATTTGGAAAAACAATCATTGCGTACGAATGATTGCGCAGAAGAAATCATTAAACAATATTCTGGCATGGTGTATCGTCTCGCTTTTGCTCGCGCAGGGACAAAGCATGATGCCGATGAAATTTTCCAAGAAGTGTTTCTTCGTTTTATTAAAAAGAAGCCTGTATTTCATGAGGAAGAACATCGTAAGGCATGGTTCATACGAGTAACGATAAACTGCTCTAAAAGCTTTTGGAGCAGCTCGTGGTTCAAGAATGTTCAACCGATTGGCGATTGCATTTCATATGAAACAAAAGAAGATATGGGCTTATACCATGCGTTGCAAAAGTTGCAGCCAAAATATCGAGAGGTTATTCACTTGTTCTATTACGAGGATATGTCCATTGATGAAATAGGCAAAGCACTGGATAGAAAAAATTCCACCGTTCGCACTCAGCTTACAAGAGCAAGGGCAATATTAAAAGCATTTATGAAGGAGGGAGATTATGTTTGGGGAGAGTTATAAAAATCTCTTTAACCAGGTCAAGCCGGATGAAATCTTAGTTGATTCGGTACTTCAAACAACCCGCAATAAAGCCGGTAACCGCAAAAATCCGATTTACTCCTTTCGCAAACCTGCATTAGCATTTGTATCAATCTGCATTTGTCTTTCCTTTGCGATGCCTGCATTAGCTGCCAATGTTGAACCAATCTACCGGCTCATGTATATGGTTTCCCCACAGATTGCACAATTTTTTATGCCCGTGCAAAAATCTCATGTGGACAATGGAATCAAAATGGAAGTGGTTTCGGCGTACATTCATGGCAATATTGCGGAAGTATATGTCACCATGCAGGATTTAACGGAAAATAACCGTATTGATGCAACAACCGATTTATTTGACAGCTATTCGATCAATCGTCCATTTGACAGTGCTGCGCGCTGTGACCGGGTGGGTTATGATGACAGCACAAAAACAGCAACATTTTTGATCACGATTGAGGAATGGAGTAACAAAACTATTGTTGGCGATAAGATTACCTTTTCTGTGCGTGAATTCTTAAGCCATAAGAAAAGCTTCAACATCTCGGTACCGATAGATCTTTCTACTGTTGATGTTGCTAAAAGTACACAAACAGTTTCATCCAACGGTGGAGGCGGGATAGATTACAAAGAATTTATGAGTTTTAAAGAAGATCCTGTTGCACTCATACCCTCAGCCCCCATGAGCGAATTTTTGGTAGATGGAATTGATTTAACCGGTATAGGTTATATTGATGGTAAACTTCACATTCAAACAGCCGTAAAAGAACCATTAGACAACGACAACCACGGCTTTTTCTATTTGAAGGATAGCGACGGGAATAAAGTTGACTACAACTATAACTTCTATTTTTCAAATCAATACGAACAACCGGGACGAATTGATTATTGCAATTATGTCTTCGATATTCCTCAAGCTGAAATTTCAAGCTATACCTTGCATGGCGATTTTGTGACTTCCGGCATGAAAGCCGAAGGTGGTTGGCGGGTCACGTTTCCTCTCGAAGATGTTAAGGATGAAGCAAAATAAGCATATGAGAGCACCACAAATTCCAATTTTTCAGTGAGATAATGAGCAATTTGCTTGCAGCCATAGCGTTTTATAGAGCTTGAGATCATGCAAAAAAGCCGCCCTGCTTACCGAAAATTTTTCAATCGGCAGGGCGGCTTTCGTTAGCCTAAATTAGTGACAGGCTTCTTCCCCCAGCGTCAGGGCCTGCTCCACTAATACTGTAACCAAGCCTTTTGCGCGGCTCCAGACGAGTTCGTCGAACTGCGCGTCCTCATGCGGCAGGGAGCCGTTGCCCACCGGGGTCAACTCAATGCAGAAGCCGGGGAGCAGATATTCCTGCCGGAACCAGTTTTCAAAGCCCGCGGCGTATACCGCAGGGTCGGCGGACACTTCCATCATAGAGTAGCCCGTCACTTCTGCAAGGGACTCTGCAATGGGCGCTGCGGCGGGGATCGCGTCCTCTGTGCCGCTGTCCGCCCAGTAAATGGTCTCGCCCTTGGTGTGGAAGGAGGCGGCCAATACAAACGTGTTCTCCCCGCACAGCTTCATCACAGCCTGTACCTCGGGTTCGGTGGCGGGGGCGGTGCCTTTGTACATTTCAGAGCTGGGCACGTCCGTGTTGCTCGCCTTTTCCTCCCAGTGGCAGGGATATTGGCGGTTGAGGTCCACGCCGTTGATGTTGGCCTTCCATTCGCTGTAGGTACCCTGGAGCATGCGCATCGCCTTTACGGCCTCCGGATTTTTTGCTGCATCCGGCCCGTTTTGCACCAGGTTCACGCCGTCCGGGTTGACCATGGGCACGATATATACCGTGACGGAGTCGAGCAGGTTGCCTGTGCCTGCCTCGTAGGCTCCGGCGTACGCGTCCACGGTTTCCATCAAAAAAGTGCTGGTAATGTATTCGCGCGCATGGTGCGTGCCCAACAATAAGAGCTTCGTTTCGCCTTTTCCGAGCTTTATGAGCGTCAGTTCTCTGCCTTCCACGGATTTGCCGATGGAGGAAACCTCAATCAGGTCGGGGTACGCCTGGGCAAGTTCGTTTGCGTCAGTCAGCATCATCTCATACGTATAGGTCTGGTTGGGGTTTACAAAGTCTTTCTCATACTGCATGGGTGGCTCCGTCTGTGTGCTTTTTAAAGGCAGCGGGGTATTCGCCGCGCTTTCGCCTTGTGCCTGAGGTTCGCCTGAAGGGAAGTCGAGCGTGCTGGGATCATTCGCCATTGGGGCGCATGCGGCGAGCAAGCAAACGAGCAGCGCGCATGCGGTAAGGGTCATCCATTTGCGCATGGCAGTTTCCTTTTCTAGAATTTCAATATCTATTATAACGCATAAAATCGCGTTTTCGTTTCATGTTTTTTCTGGAATGCGCCGGGCGGCGCCGCTTCAAAAAACGTTGGGCGGGACAAATACGCTGATTTTAGGGGAAAAAGCGTATGGCCTTTGCGGCGATTGTCCAAACTAATTCCATGCATTTCCGTTATTTATATTGTAAAGGAGAAAAACCATGTTCAACAGGAACGCCCTTCCGCCGGATGCCCAGCAGTATTTCAACTCTTTGCCGCTGTTTTTGCAGGAATCTATCATGCAGACAGGTGTAGAGTTCAAAAACAAGCAGGAATTGGTCAATTTCTGCGAGTATGTGGACCATGATAATCCCTAATTGTGTAGAAAGAATGTAGGCGGCAAGGTTTTGCCGCCTTTTTTCTTTTTGAACGGTGCCACTTCTTCCCATCCAACTTGCCGACTCGTCTTTTCCTGCGGTATACTAAGCCTAAGCAACCACTGATTGGATTACTGCTTACCTATAAAAGCAATGCCGGGGAGGACAAAGGATGCCAACCATGCAGCCGCGCCGCAAGAAGAAGCGGCTCACCATCCTGTGGTATTACCCCATTACGGCGGCAGCCGTCTGCTTTGGCGTACTGCTCTTTGTGCTGCTGTATTCCGGCGGCGGCGCTTCCGCCCTGCGGCAGGGGGGAGTAGAAACGCTTGCCGCGTCTCCTTCTTCCCTAGAAACGGCAGAGGCGAATAAGATCGCGCCCTCGCCTTCGCCAAGCACCGCTCCGCTTTCGGCGGATGCCGATATTACGGGCAGACTCTTTGCATATGAGGAAAATGCGCTCTGGGGTTACCAAAACGCCAAAGGCGAGGTCGTCATACAGCCGCAGTTTTTGCGCGCGCTTGATTTTTTGGAAGGCCAGTACGCATTCGCGGCTGTGGAACGGGACGGCGCGCTGCTGTACGGCCTGCTTTCGCGCAACGGCGTGTGGGCGGTGGAACCGAAATGGAGCGACGTGCGCAGCTTCAGCGAAGGCCTTGCCGCGGTGGCGGAGAACGACAAATGGGGATATATCGACGTTGCGGGCAATACAAAAATCTCCTGCGCGTACCGCGAGGTCGGGGATTTTCGGGATGGCCGCGCGGCGGTACGCCCCAATTCCACATTCGGCTACATCGACCCGGATGGGGATATGGCAATCACGCCCCAGTTTGATGCGGCAGGCGAGTTCGGCAGCGACATGGCGTTTGTAAGCGGCGAGGGAAAGCGCTATATCATAGACAAGGTCGGTAAAAAGATCGCGACGCTCAGTAAAGAAACCGGGACTGTCTACCGGGAAGGCTTTGCCGCCGTAGATACCGGCAGCGGGTGCGTGTTTTACAATACCTCTCGCAGGCGCGCGTTTTCTGAAACCTATCAGGATGCGGGCAATTTTTCGGAAGGGTATGCCGCAATCAAGCAGGGCGGGCTGTGGGGGTATATCAATACCGGCGGGGTGCTGCTTGTACAGCCTAAGTACCAGGCCGCAGGCCCGTTTTCCCAAAGCCGCGCCCCCGTGCAGGACACGAACGGCAAGTGGGGGTATATCGACAAAACCGGTGCGCACATTGTCCCCTGCGTCTATGATGAGGCGGGGCCGTTCCTGCTCGATTATGCGGTGGTCAAAAAAGACGGAGTCGTGGGCATTGTAAACAGAAGCGGGGAATTTTTGGAACTGTACCGGTAGGGCTGTTTGAAAAATCAACGCAATTGTCTGTTTCGGTAAAAACAGGCTGCAACTTCGTTAAAAATCCTCGGAACACCTCCAGTATTCCTGTGGTTTTTGCCTTGTTTCGCTCTGTTTTTCCTCAAAATATCCCGCATTTTTGAATTTTCAAACGCCTTAGGCATCCTCCCTGCCCTTTGCGTGTAATTTGAAGGCGCTTTTGTGGTAACTCAAAACGCCTTCTTTTTGCAGGCGTGAAAGCTCGGCGGACATGGCGCTCCGTTCCACGCAGAGGTAATCCGCCAGTTCCTGCCTGTCAAACGGAATGATAAACTGCGCGCTTTTGTGGGCGTGCGCCTGCTCGTTCAAATAGGAGAGCAGCTTTTCCCGCGTGGTACGCCGGGAGATGTGCTGGATCTTGCTGTTGAGCATCAGGTTTTTTCGCGCGAGTATGCCCATCATGTTGCGAATGAGCTGCGTATGGAATGCGCATCCGTTCGCACAGGGCGATATCAGGCGCGTATGGTCAAAAAACAGCACGGCGCAGTCGGATGCCGCCTCCACGGAAACCGGAAGGGCAGGAGCGAACGCAAACGCGAACGCCTCCGCAAAAAGATCGCCTGCGCCAAGCTGAGTCAATAGCGTGCGCGTGCCGTAGAGATCCTCCCGCGTCACCTGCACGCGGCCAACGAGAACCATGCCGAAGCCCGTCACGGGTTCGCCCGCGCGCAAAATGAAAGCGCCCTTTTCATAGCTGCGCGGCTTGGCGCGCAGGCAGCCCAAAAGCCCGAACAGCTCCGCTTCCTCTATGTTCTGAAACAGCGGCGCTGCTTTTATGACCGGCAAGTGCTCCATTTACATACCCCCTGTTTCGTTGGAAAACCAACCGTTTCTAAAAACAGTATATCCTTGCGGAGATTTGCACGCAAGCGGGCATAAACAAAAGCGGCCTTTTGGGCCGCTCTCGCTTTGTAAGCAATCCTGTTTAGGCTTTTAAGGTATCGGCGCTTTCAGTGCCGACGATTATTTTTTACTGTGGGTAAACTACGTGCCGCCGAATGATACATTCGGGGATCTTACAAGGATTGATGTGCAGCTTTTGGCTGCACAACCGATCCCCACGCCCCTTTTTTAAGAACGGCGGCCGCTTGAATTTTTTCAAGAACGTCCATAGGGTATCATAAAAGGGTACCCAGGGTCGTTACGACCCTGGGCGGGGTTTGGGGCAGAGCCCCAATCGTATTTATTCCGTTTGATTTAGCTTTCGGCTTGTGGCAACCAACGCACCACCGGCGTCCTTGCAGCCCGTGTTTCGTCCGGCCTGCCGATGGGCGTGGTGACGGGCGCCTTATGCAGCGCGTCCGGGTCGCGTTGTGCCAAATCCGCGATCTTGCACATAATGGAAATGAGCTGGTCCAGGTTCTCCCGGCCTTCGGTTTCCGTGGGCTCGAACATCATGGCCTCGTGCACGATCAGCGGGAAGTAGATTGTGGGCGGGTGGAACCCGCGGTCGATAATCGCCTTGGCGATGTCCAGCGTACGTACGCCGTTTGCAAGCTGTTCGCGCGGCTGCACCACGCATTCATGCATGCAGATCCTGTCGTGTGGCAGCGCGTAGCAGCCTTTCAGGCCGTGCTGCACATAGTTCGCGTTGAGCACGGCGTTTTCGCTCGCTTCGGTGAGCCCTTCCCCGCCGAGGGAAAGGATGTAGGCGTAGGCGCGGGCCAGTACGCCGAAATTGCCGAAGTACGGCTTCAAGCGGCCGATAGAAAGCGGGCGGTCAGAGTCCGCGCGCACAGTCCCGTCTTTCTCATGGAAAAGCACGGGAGCGGGCAGGA
>JAFABA010000023.1 GCA_023426265.1 Bacillota bacterium | reverse complement strand
ACGCGTACTGGTGCTGTTCGTGACGGCGGGCGTGTTTTTGACTGCTATCGGCCTGTACGAGCCGCTGGTGGATCTCGCGGGGGCAGGGGCTACTGTGCCGCTGACCGGCTTTGGCTACGCCCTGTGCAAGGGCGCGATCAAAGGAGCGCAGGAGAGCGGCGTGCTGGGCGCGTTTACGGGCGGCATGACAGCCACCGCGGGCGGCGTCGCGGCGGCAATTTTGTTTGGCTATTTATTTGCGGTGATCTTTAAGCCGAAGACGAAGAAGTGAGAAATCTTAAGCGGGAGATGAGGCGAAGCCTCCATCATTACCTTGATACCAAAACGGGTAGCTTGCGCTGCCCGTTTGTCTATCAACAAAACCTCTTTGCCGTCATCCTGAGCGAAGCGAAGGATCCTGAAGTACTTATTAGGGTAAACGGGGGCCAGATTCTTCGCTTTCGGCTCAGAATGACAAACGACAGGGTCTATCGACATACAAACGGGCAGCATGTGCTGCCCATTGCTGCGCTTATGTTGTTGTGGAAACCGCGTACGTTACATATTCTCTGTCCAGATGATACCCCAGCTTTTCCGCCAATGCCACGGAGCGTAAATCATGCGCGTCCCAACTGGGGTAAAGCCCATTCCCCGAGACAAACCAATATGAGTTTGGCAGCGCAGGCGAGCGCAAGCCCCCTGCGCCGGAATTCCGGCTTGGTGTCCACCTCTATTTCGATCCCTTTGTCATATACGGTATAGGAGGCGGCGCCGGAAACGGGGGTATCCCCAAAGAGCGCCATCACGCCGAGCCCATGCGCTTCAAATGCGGCCCAAGTTGGGAACTGGGAACACAAATCCTGCGACCACGGCTCGGCTTTTGCTTTGTGGTAGAGCGTTTCGTCCATCATGGAAAGCGAAAAACCCGGCGGCAGCGCCTCGGCGTAGGCCTGGAGCGCAGCCCGGTCGAATATGTCCGGCTCTTTTTTGATGGAGTACCGGAGCGTTTTTTCAAATCTGTTTGGATAGGTCTGTTCGATCAGCTTTCCCCAGGCTTCGTCCCGCGGGATCATCAAAATGATTTCGGAAGGGAATGCGGTAGGGATATTTCCAACAAGCGCGGCGTTTGGAACGCCCGCGAAAAAACAGAAATCGCCCACGACGATCTGTGCGGATGCGGGGGTTTCCACATTGTCCGCCCACGCTTCCCCCATGTGGCTCTGCAGGCAGGACCAGATGAGCGTTTCGTTCCAGCCGTCAAACAGGGGCGCGATATTGGGCATTGCCTCTTTTGGTACCCGTTCCATATGCTCCTCCGGTAAGCGGCAAAAGCTCTATTCGGCCGCCGCTTCTCCGTCTGTGGACAGCAGAGTGTTCAAATCCAGCAGGTAAGCCGCGCGGATGAGCGTGCCGCTGTCGTCCGTCTCATAACGGTTGCATATGAGCGCGTTGTTCCCATTTCCGGCGTAGAGTTCGGGCGCGGAAAGATCAATCAGGCGCTCGCTTTTGCCCGCGGCGATGTCGTACACCCACAGCGTATAGGGGTACGGGTCGGCGGTACTGACAGGTTCCGGTGTTTCTAAGGGCGCAGCACTTTCGGTTGGAGCGGGAGTGGTATCCCCGGCAGCCGCGGCGTCGTCCGTTAAAGGATCGCCCTCTCCGGTGGCGGTATCCTCTTCCGTCTGGCCGCCGGAGATGCGGCTTTCTATGTAATAGAGCCGCGTGCAGTCCCTGGAGAACAGCGCGTCATACGGGTAAAACGCATCCGTAATGGTCGCCGTATTACCCGTGGCGGTTTCATAGAGCGCGAGCGCGCTTCCCTGCGAAGTTGTGGCGGTTCCTTCGCTCGATTCCACAATCGCCATGTAGCGCGCGTCGGAGGAAATCACGAACCGGCTGCCGCTGCGGAAGGGCTTGCGCACGCCGCCTTCCGGCTTGATGCGGTAAAGCATGGAGCCGCCTTCCATCGTCGCGTGTGCAAAGTACAGTTCGCCGTCATAAAAACCGAGCGAGCCTTCGTCCACGCTGTTGCGATCCACCAGGCTGTGGCGGCTTGCCTCGTCGGGTATGGAATAGTCGAACTGGTGCAGTTCAATGCCGGATACGCCGGTGATGGCGTATATGGTGGTGCCCAGGCTGTTCCAGATAAACGTACTGGTGTTGCCGCCAAAGCCCATTTCGGAAAGGTCATTCAAGAGCTCATACGTATCCGCGTCAAACACATACAGATGCGTGCTGCCGCCTGCACGTTCCAGTACCGCAAGCTTGCGCCCGTCCGGTGAGTACTGCGCTTTTTCTATGGCGGAGAATTCAAAGGACATCGCCAAAGTCGTCTGCCCGTCCGGCCTTACGATATAAAGCTCCTGGTAGGGGGCTTCGCCGGCAGCGGCGGGCAGTTCCTTGCTGCACAAAAAACCTTCGTTGTTGGGGAGATCACAAAGGTACAGCCCGTCCGGCACAAGTGCTGGCAATGTCAGTTCCGTGCCGTCCGGAAGCCGTACGGCGGGGGTTTCCATGGCCGTTAAGTAATTGAGCGTCGCGTTAAACGCCGGAAGCTGTGCCGCGCCCAATGAAACAACGGCGTAATGTGCTTCCGGAATCTGTGGGTAGCTGGCTTTGGCGTTTTCTAAGAAAGCTTTCGCGTCCGCCTCGGTTGGGAAGGGCGGGGAAATCAAAAGCTTGTTGTTCAAGTCATTCGTCAGGGTGGGGGAGGCGTCTATTTCCGCGGAAACGTTGCCCGCGCAGTAATCGTCAAACGCCTGCATGGTCACAAAATACTGCGGCTTGTCCTCCACGACTTTAGGACGAAGGCGAATTATAAGCGTGTCGCCCTCTTCCGCAGCTTTCAAATTGACCGGGCCGGACAACTGGAAGCAGATGTTCACGCGCGGGTTTTCAAACAGGGAATACTGGAATGTGCCTGCTAAAAGCGGATCGTTCCATTCCAACGCGTGCGAATAGTCCCAATAAGCGAGGTTGTCAAACGAAACGACCAGCCGCGCGGGCGCGTCGAGCGTATAAACGGAGTAAACGGGGACGCCGCTGCCTTCGGTCTCCGCAGCACCCCCGGACATCCGGCTGCCCGAAACAAAGCGCAGCGTCAGCACCGTTTCCGTAATGCCTTCCACGGTTTCATTTGATATGGTAAGCCCCTTGAGGTTCAGATCGCCGACGCCCTCCGCGCTCCCGCCATATGCGGTTTCGCCCGCGCCGATATAGCCGGGCAGTACGGTCTCCGATTGCGCCTGCTGCGGCTTTGCGCAGGCACTCAAAAGCAGTACGAGCAGGAGGCACAATGCTGCACGGGTTCTCATGGATAATCTCCTTCGTATGGAAGACTTTATTCCTACGATATTATAGCATAAAAGAATGAACAAAAGGAAAACAACCAAAACAAGGGAAAAACTGCGCAAGGCGTCCGGCTTCCAATTCTATGTTTGTGCTCCTCCCGTTGATTTGCTAAAATTGGGTATACGCAAATACTGTTTCCCGAGGTGGCTTTGTGAAGGTGTCCATAGAGAAAATAGATCAAAGCAAGCCTGAACAAGTGATCATTCAATGCTACAAGGTCACCGATCAGGTAACAAGCATCGCCAATTATGTGAAGTCAACCGATACTTCGCTTGCTGGCTATATCGATGACCGGGTGACGCAGCTCTTTTTACAGGATCTCTTTTATGTGGAAGCCGTGGATAACCGTGTGTTCGCATATACGAAAAAAGAGACATATGAGTTAAAATGCAAGCTCTATGAATTTGAGCAGGCGTATGGCGGGCAGCGCTTTTTCAGGTGCTCGAAGTCGATGGTCGTGAACCTCATGAAGATTGACAGCGTATATCCCATATTCAACGGCCGGTTCTCGGCCAAGCTATATAACGGGGAGGAAGTCATTATATCCCGCCAATATGTTCCGGCGCTCAAGTCTTTTTTATCAGGAGGCAACCTATGAGCTTTCGTGATTTTTTAAAGGAATGCGCGATGCAGTTTTTTATCATCACAACCTGCGTCAATGTGGCCACCGCGCTCATTGGCCCGGTGCTGCATCCGCAAATGACATTTGGGTTTTACGTGTTTTACTCGCCGGTACTCAGCGGCATTCTGGGAACGCTCCCTTCCATCATTCTGTATTCCAAAAAAGAATTGAACCTTCGGCAGACAATCGCGCGAAAGGTATTGCATCTGGTTGCGCTGGAAGCCCTGCTTACAGGGCTTGCGTGGTTAAACGGGAACGTGTCCGATGTTTTTACCACCCTGCTGTTCGTATTCATGGTATTCATGGTGTACCTTGCGGTGAACCTCATAAGCTGGGCTCTGGGGAGCCGGGAAGCCAAACATATCAATGCGGGCTTAAAAGCCCTGCAAAACCGAGAGTAATGCAACTTACAGCCCCATAACGCAACTTACCCTCCATTTCGTTGACGGGCACATGGGCAAACGCCTATACTTGCGTCTGAAATGAAACGGAGGGATTTTTATGTTGGGGAGTATTACGCTGCTGCTCGCGGTACTTTTGCAGGCCGGATATACGGCGTATTGTTTCAAAAGCAAATCAAGGCGGCCAGGCTTAAAGCGCATCATGTGCCTTTCCGCGTTGGGCATTGTGTTGCTGCTGCTGTGCCTGGGCGTTTATCAATGGAGTTTCCGGTGGGCGCCGCTTGTTGCCGTACTTTTGGTTTTATCAATCAGCAGCCTCATAGGCCTTTTTGCCCGGCCAAAGGAAAAGCCGTTTCGTGGGGGAAGGGCAATTCTTTCGGGAATCGGGGGCGCTCTTTTATTTAGCATAGCCTTGCTTCCGGCAATCGTATTTCCGCAATACGAGCATCCGCCAATCACCGGCCAATACGATGTGGCCACCGCCCAATACACCTATGTGGACGCCAATCGTGTGGAGACATATTCGGCTGAGGGTGGAAACCGGGAGGTCAATGTCGCGTTCTGGTATCCCAAGGGCACGGATGGGAAATTTCCTCTCGTCGTTTTCTCGCATGGCTTCTGCGGCGTCAAAAACAGCAACGAATCCGCTTTTATGGAGCTTGCCAGCCACGGGTATGTGGTTTGCTCCATCGACCACCCGTACCACTCGTTTTTTACGGTGAACGCCGAGGGCAAGGTAACGATTGTGGACGCAGGCTACATGGGCGAATATGCCGCCTGGGGCGATAACAAAGAGGAAAACCTGAAGATGTTCCAAAAATGGATGGATATCCGGGTTTCGGATATGAACTTTGTCATCGATACGATACTCCAAAATGACGGCGGCGTGTACCAGCTTGTGGATCATTCAAAAATCGGCGTATTCGGGCACTCCCTTGGCGGGGCGGCGGCGATGGGGGTACCGAGGGCGAGGAAGGACATTGATGCGGTCATCAACATCGACGCGCCCATGATGTGTGAGCTCACCGGCGTGGAGAATGGCAGTTACACCGTAAACCACGAACCCTACTCGGCGCCGCTGCTCAACATCTACTCGCAGTATCTCTATGAAAACGGCATACTCACCGGCGATGAGGAGTATTTTGAAAACAGGCTGGTATCCGCCACGGCGCCATCGTCCTATGAGGTGGTGTTCCGCGGTGCGCAGCATATGAGCCTGACCGACCTTAGCCTGGTTTCTCCCGTGCTTGCAGGCACTCTTGATTCCGGGCGCAGGGCGGAAATCGATCCCAATACCTGCCTTGAAACCATGAACCGCATCATACTGGAGTTTTTTGACTGCTATTTGAAAGGCATCGGCAGCTTCCGTTCCGCCGGAATATATTGAGGGGTTTATGAAAAACATAAAAAGGCTTAATCTTGCCGCGCTTGCCGCAATGGCCGCCCTTTCCCTAACCAACCTGTTCGGGCTATCCATCTCGGGGCTGACTGTGCTGATCGGCGTGCTGTGCTTCTTTCTTGACAAAGGGAGGACGCCCTTTGCGCGAAGCGGATTTGATCTGAAAGGCATCGGCAAGGCATTTTCCAACAAAACGATATGGCTGTGGGCGGCATCGCCACTGCTGATGGATGTTGTCGCGATGGGGCTTTCGAAGCTGATTATGCCGGAATTTATTGGCCATGTGCTTGCTAGGACGGCAGTGCTGCTATCGTTCGATAAAATCGCGTTGCTTACAGTTCAGCTTGCGGTATTCGCCGTTTTGGAAGAAATCGCGTGGCGCGCGTTCTTTCAAAATCAATTGCATAAGGCAATTCCTGCTCCGTTGGCCGTTCTGCTTTCGTCCGTGCTGTTCGGGATCGCGCATGTCGCGGCCGGAAGCCCCGCGGTCGTCATATACGACGTGTTTTTCGTAATCGTCAACAGCTGCCTGTATGGCATCGTATTCTATAAAACCCGGAACGCGTGGGTTAGCGCTATCGCGCACTTCGCTTCCAATCTGTTTGGCGTTTTGGTACTCTTCTTCTAAGCGCCATAAAAACCAAATGAAATGCCTGAGGCCGTCCATTGTGGCGGCCTTTTTGATGTTGTATCATCGTATTGGACGTTTTGAAAAATTGCGCGTTGGGGTATCAAGTATATAATGGAATTCACACAATACGGAGGTAAGCACTGATTAAATGAGGGATGCTGGATTGGCGAGAGGATTTTGCGGCCCGCAAGGAGCAAAACCGAAGGAATAGCAGCGCTATTTCGAGATTTTCGCAACGCGGCAGGGCGTAAAATCGGCCGTCAAGACAGCGTGCCGAATTAATCAGTGGTTATTTAGGGGAGGAAACAGATATGAGCCGATTTTGCGTGTTCCTGCGCGGCATCAACGTGAACGGCGTTTCCATCAAAATGGAGGCGCTGCGGCAGGCATTTATCCGCATGGGCTATCCCGATGCGAAAACGGTGCTGGCAACAGGCAACGTTGTCGTCTCATTGGAGGATGGCGCGGAGCCTGGCGCGCACAAAGCGAAAATCAAAAGCGGGCTTTCCAGCGCGTTTTCCTACGATGCGCATGTGCTGTTGCGGAGCGAGGCTGAGATCGCGTCGCTTTTAGACGCCGCGGGCAAGGTTGCCGTGCCGGAAGGTTGCCACCTGTACGCGCTGCTCATCGAGGAACCGGAGGCGCTAACAGCCCTCAAGGAGGCATTTTCTGCGGCGGTTCATGGGCAGGACGAGCAGTTTTTTCCTTTAGAAAAGGACGCGTTCTGGACCGTGCCCAAAGGGGACACGCTCAATACCGAATTCTCGAAAAAGGTATTGGGAAGCAAACGGTTTAAAAGCGCGCTGACCTCCCGCAATATCAATACGTTGCAAAAAGTGGCGGCGATGATGGGGAAACGCGCCTGATTAAGAAATTCTTCGCGCTTTGTTTCACAATGTTGTTACATTGTGGGATTTCGCATATGCTATAATAAGGTCAAAGAAAGTCAAAGATCTACCCGGAAAGGAGGCGCAGAGGTGTCGATCCTGTCGGACAGCATAGAGCTGTTTATCAAAGAACTGATGGAGCAGAGCGATGAAATATCGCTCCAGCGCAATGAGCTTGCCCAGCATTTTGCCTGCGCGCCTTCGCAGATCAACTATGTGCTGAGCACGCGCTTCACGCTGGACCACGGTTACGTCATCGTCTCCCGCAGGGGCGGGGGCGGGTACATCCGGCTGATCCGCGTGGAAACCGGCCGCGGCAATCCGCTGCACGATACGGCCTGCGGCATTGGGGAAACGCTTTCCCGGCATGAGACCCATGCGATGGTCGCCCGCCTGATGCAGGCGGACGTACTGGATGAACGGGAAGCAAAGCTTATTTTGGCCGCGGCGGACGCGTGCAGCCTGCCTACGCAGGAACTCGAAGACAGCGCGCGGGCGCGGATTATACGGGGAATGTTGACTTCGCTTTTGCAACAGGGTGAAAGGGGTGCATCATAATGCTATGCGACAATTGTAAAGTAAATCAGGCCGGCGTACATACGGTCACAATCATAAACGGTATCAAACAGGAACACTATCTCTGCGCGGAGTGCGCAAAGAGCGCGCAGTTCTCTTTGCCCTCCATTATGGATCTTCTTTCCGGCGTCCAGGCCATGCCGCAGCAGGAGGAACCGATCGTCTGCACCTGCGGGAACAGCTTCGTGCGTTTTCAGAAGACAGGGCTATTGGGTTGCCCGGAGTGCTACAAAACATTCGAGAGCGCGCTCACGCCCGTCATCAAACGGGCGCAGGGCGGCAAGCTCCGGCATGTGGGCCGCAAGCCCCAGATGGTGCAGGAAAAAAAGCAGGAACCTGCCGCGGAGCAGGAAGCCCTTTGCGGGCCCAAGTCGGAATGCGGCCGCCTGCGCGAGGAATTGAAAAAAGCGATTGTGGAGGAGCGCTATGAGCGCGCCGCCGAATTGCGGGACCGCCTGCGTACATTGGAAGGGGGAGAAACCACATGAAGGATGCTAAGGCTGCAAAGGACGTCAAGGATATCGTGCTTTCTTCCCGCGTGCGGCTGGCGCGCAATTTAGCCAATATGCCGTTTCCGCACAACATGGCGGAGCCCGACGTGCAGCAACTTGTGGAACGGGTGAACGGCGCCATCAATCTTAAGCGCGATTTTATGCTGATGCGCATGGCGGAGTTGCCGGTACGCGAGCGCAGGCTTTTGGTGGAGCGGCATCTCGTCAGTCCCGACCTTGCGCAGAGCGGGCAGGGCGCGGCGCTGATCAGCAAGGATGAAACGGTCTCGATCCTGGTAGGGGAGGAGGACCATCTGCGCATACAGGCCATGCTGCCCGGCATGCAGCTCGAAGAGGCGGATACGCTTTCCATGTCCATAGACAATATGCTTTCTACAAAGCTTCCCTACGCGTTTGACGAGGAGCTTGGATACTTGACCGCCTGCCCCACCAACGTGGGCTCGGGCATGCGGGCGTCCGTCATGCTGCACTTGCCCGCGCTTTCCTTAACCGGGCAGACGGAAGCGCTGCTTTCCACAATCAGTAAACTCGGCTATGCCGTGCGCGGCATATACGGCGAAGGCAGCAGCGCGCCCGGGCACATTTACCAGATCAGCAACCAGATGACGCTGGGCATACTGGAGGAGGATATCGTCAGCAATTTAATCGCGACCATCGCGCGGGTGATCGACCATGAGCGCAGCGTGCGGGACGCACTCTACCGCAACAACCGCCTGGAGGTGGAGGATATCGTATACCGCTCCTGCGGGGTGCTGCGCTACGCGCGCAAGCTTTCCACCAAGGAAGCCATGGAGAACATCTCAAACCTCAAGCTGGGCTGCGGTGTTGGCATACTGCCCGAGGACGCGCAGGCGGCATTGAACAAACTCCTCACCGACGTGCAGAGCGCGTGCCTGGAACAGCGCACCGGCGGGGAACTCACGGAAATTCAACGCGACGAAGCGCGCGCAACGGTTGTGCGCGAAGCGATAATACCGATCGCATAAACCTGTAGGGGTCGCCGTCCTCGGCGACCCGCGGGACGCCCAAGGGGGCGTCCCCTACAATGCAATGTTTCATCGAGGGAGCAATAAAACACGAAGCGATAATACCAATAGCATAATAAAGAGGTGAAAGACATGAACGCATTTGATCGTTTTACGGAGGGCGCACGCCGGGCCCTGGCAATCGCGCAGGAAACCGCAAGGCAGCTTGGCCACAACTACGTCGGCACGGAGCATATCCTCTTGGGCCTTACCCAGGAGGACAACCCGGCCAGCCGGGCGCTTTCCATCGCGGGCGTAGAGCATGACGATATTTTAAAGCAGACCGAGCGCCTGGTGGGCCGCGGCGATTACCAGTTTACGGACAGCTTCGGCTATACCGCGCGCACCAAAAAGGTAATAGAGCTGAGCCTGTACGAGGCGAAGACGCTCAACAACAACTATATCGGCACGGAACATCTGCTGCTTGCGCTCATCCGGGAACGGGAAGGCGTTGCGGCGCGCATCCTGCAGGACCTGGGCGTGGACCTTGGCGAGCTTCGCAAGGCCATGCTGGAGGACAGAGCGGCCGAAGGCTCCGGCAAACCCGGCGGCGGGCGGAGCTCGGGCGGCAAGGAGACCCCCACGCTCGATAAATTCGGCAAGGACCTTACCCGCCTCGCGCGGGACGGGGAGCTTGACCCGGTGATTGGACGCTCGGACGAAATCGCCCGCATCGTCCAGATACTAAGCCGCCGCACCAAGAACAACCCGGTATTGATCGGTGACCCCGGCGTGGGCAAATCCGCCATTATCGAAGGCCTGGCGCAGCGCATCGTATCCGGCGATATTCCCGAGATATTAAAGGATAAGCGCGTGGTCACGCTGGACTTGGGCGGCATGCTTGCGGGTACCAAGTACCGCGGCGAGTTTGAAGAGCGCATCAAGGCCGCAATAGACGAGTTAAAGAGCAGCGGCAGCACCATATTGTTTATCGACGAGCTGCACACCGTGGTGGGCGCGGGCGCGTCGGAAGGCTCGATCGACGCCTCCAATATCCTCAAGCCCGCGTTGGCGCGCGGAGAAATTCAGGTGGTGGGCGCCACCACGCTGGATGAGTACCGCAAGCATATTGAAAAGGACGCCGCGTTTGAGCGGCGGTTCCAGCCCGTCACCGTGGGCGAGCCTTCCCAGGAGGAGGCAAAGCAGATCCTCTTCGGCCTCAGGGACAGGTATGAGGCGCACCACAAGGCGCGCATTACGGACGAAGCCGTGAATGCCGCCGTGGAGCTTTCTAGCCGCTATATCGCGGACCGGTATTTACCGGATAAGGCGATCGACCTCATGGACGAGGCCGCCTCCAAGGTGCGTTTGCAGGCTTATGTTTCCCCTCCGGATTTAAAGGAGCTCGAAACCAGGATGGAAGCCGCCCGCAAGGAGAAAGAGGAGGCCGTCAATAACCAGAACTACGAGCGCGCCGCTCAGGTACGCGACGAGGAGCAGAAGCTCAAGCGCGAAATGGAGGACATGCGCAAGGCCTGGGAGGACGCGCGCAAGGAGGAAAAGAGCATCGTGACTGAGGAGGACGTCGCGCAGGTGGTCGCCGCATGGACGGGGATACCGGTCAAGAAGCTCACCGAGGATGAAAGCCAGCGCCTGCTTCAGCTGGAAGAAACGCTGCATGGCCGTGTCATCGGGCAGGAGGAAGCGGTTTCCGCCGTTGCCCGCGCTATCCGCAGGGCGCGCGCGGGGCTGAAGGATCCCAAACGTCCCATTGGCTCCTACATATTCCTCGGCCCCACGGGCGTGGGCAAGACGGAGCTTTCTAAAGCGTTGGCGGAAGCCATGTTCGGCGACGAGGACGCCATGATACGCCTCGACATGTCGGAATATATGGAGCCGCATTCGGTCTCTAAGCTCATGGGTTCGCCTCCGGGCTATGTGGGGTATGACGATGGCGGCCAGCTCACCGAAAAGGTGCGCAGGAAGCCGTACTCCGTCATCCTGTTCGATGAAATCGAAAAGGCGCATCCGGACGTGTTTAATGCTCTCTTGCAGATACTCGAGGACGGCAGGCTGACGGACAGTAAGGGGCGCGTGGTGAGCTTCAAGAACACCATACTCATCATGACCTCCAACGTCGGCGCGAGCAAGCTCCATAAATCCAGCCGCATGGGCTTTGATTCGGACGACAACGCCGCGGTCACGGGCTATGAGCGCATGAAGGAAACCATGATGGAGGAGCTAAAGCGCACGTTCCGTCCGGAGTTCTTGAACCGCGTGGATGAGATCATACTCTTCCACTCGCTGGAGAGGGATCAGACGCTCG
>JAFABA010000002.1 GCA_023426265.1 Bacillota bacterium | reverse complement strand
TTCGTACCGGTTGGACCGGTTTTAATGAGCCCGCCGCATGCTTCCAACGCCACATAGGCGTTATTATTCTCAAGCTCGTCAATAATACATATGCCGGCCTGTTTCAGGATGTATGCGGTAGTGCCATCCGCATAACCGCCTGCAGCGGTTTTTCAAACAACGCCGATCCGCCGCCAGAAAGCAAGAACAATACTGCTTATTGTTCCAACGCTTATTCTTCAAGAAAGAAATCCATTCTTTTCGCATTATGAAAATCCGCATGTACATTTTGATAGAACTCTTTCCGATAGCGGCTCGGCGTTATTCCGTATACTTTTTTGAAGCTGGCAATCAGGGCGCGGCTATCCGGAAATCCACATTCCATTGCAATTTGTATCAGGGTATAATCGCTGCCGGCCAGCATCTTATACGCGTGGTACATACGCACGCGCGTCAAATGCTTTTTAAAGGTTGTCCCCATTTGATCGCGAAAGATACGCGCAAGGTGCTCCTTGGATATGCAGAACGCATTGGAGACGGATTCTACGGTAATGTTTTCACGAAAATGCCCATCCACATATTTCACAAGCTCACTGCAGCGTTCGCGATACTTTTCCGATTCGATCGATTGCGGCATAAACTCGTCCCAACGAAAAGAAGACAGCAACAGATACGCGATATCGCATATCACGCTGTTTACAATAAGCTGGGCATAGCGGTCTTTTATACGCTCGGAAAACACGCGATATAACTTTTCGCATAATCCCGCAAGCGCTGTATATTCCACCTTTGTATTGTCCAACCGAAAAAGCGGCGTATCGCAGTTTTTAGCGAACTGTGACAAAAAGCTGTTCGGAAACATGATATTGATTGCCTCACATGCGTCCGGCTTCACGCTGCACCCATGCAGGTCGCCGCTGTTGATCAACACCAGATCGCCTTTTTTTACGGTTCGGCGAATGCCATTTATCGTATATCGCGCCTCGCCTTGCGTAATCAGGGTAAGCTCCATGCTATGATGCCAATGCAGCGATACTTCCGTGATTTGGTTTTCGGAAAACAGATAAATCCAGGCAAGGGCGCCTTCCGGAACCTTAATGATTTCAAGAAATCTTCCCATTTTGTTCCCCCATGTCTGAATGCTTAAAGACAGTATATTCGTTTTCATCGTGTTAGGTCAAATAAAATGACATGTTTTTGATATAATTGTGCTTGACAATGTAAAGAAGCAATATATCATTGTCGCTAAAATCAATAACAAGAAAGGAACAAGGGAAGTGGTCATCCTGAAAAAGCTGCGCAACATGCTCAATGGCGGTATCTTCCTCTTGCCAACGGTTTTGGTCCTGGCGGTCATTGTCGCCATACCTTTCATCATCAGCTTCTACCTTTCGCTCACCGGCTGGAATGGCGTTTCTTCCACAATGGAATTTGTCGGTCTGAATAATTTCCTTGAACTATTCACGAAGGCCAAATTCTTCGATTCACTTTGGTTTACACTGCGTATTTCCCTCGTGATTGTGCTGTTTGTCAATGTGGCCGGTACGCTGCTGGCCGAACTGCTTACTTATGGCCTGAAAAGCAGCAAATTCTTCAGAGCTGCCTATTATCTGCCGAACACGATGGGCGGTATCGTCATAGGCTTTATCTGGCTGTTCATTTTTGTACAGGGTTTCCCAGCCATCGGAAAGGCAACCGGCATAGGGCTGTTTGAATTGCAATGGCTTGGCACGGAAGGTACGGCATTCTGGGGACTGGTCATCGTAGCGTGCTGGCAATCCATCGGCTTTGTCATGCTTGTAATGATAGCCGCACTCTCCGGCGTTCCGCAGGATATCATTGAAGCGGCTTATATGGACGGCGCAGGCTACTGGCGGGTGTTTTTTAAAATCAAGCTGCCCAACTGCATACCGTATATCTCCACCTGCTTATTTTGGACAATCTCACTGACATTCAAAATGTTCGACTTGAACATGTCCCTCACAAACGGAGGGCCGTTTGGGTCCACCACCTCAATATCGCAGCTTATTTATCAGGACGCTTTCTTTAACAACCGGTATGGCTTTGCCACTGCCGAAGCGCTTTTGTTCTTTATCGTATTGTTTGTTATAACCTCGGCGCAAAACGCAATCACCCGGAAAAAGGAGGGCTAAAAATGGTAAGAAAAAAGAGCCGTCTTACCAAGCCGCTGTTGTTTGTTTTAATGACAGTAATTTTGGTGTTCTTCCTGTTCCCGTTCGTAATTGCGCTTCTGAATTCCTTCAAGCCTTTGAGCGAAATCCTAAAAAATCCGCTTGCCGCGCCAGAGGAATTCCAGCTTTCCAACTATGTAAAAGCGTGGGAAACGCTGAACATCCCGCATGCATTCATGAACACGGTAATCATAACAGGCGTATCGGTACTGTTGCTTGTTTTACTCACCGCGATGAGCAGCTATTGGATTACCCGGCGCCGCAGCCGCATCACGGTGGTACTCGACAAGTTCATTGTTGGGTCGGCGCTTATTCCGTTTGCCACCATTATGCTGCCGTTGGTACTGGTCATCAGAAACCTGAATTTGATCGGAACCTATGCCGCCGGGATTCTTACCTACATTGGCATTGGTTTCCCACTTGCTTACCTCATCATGAAGAGCGCCGTCAAGGCCATTCCCCTGGAGATGGACGAGGCCGCAATGCTGGATGGATGTACCCCGCTGCAAACCCTCTTCCATATCATTTTCCCGTTATTAAGGCCCACTATTGCGACAGTGGTCATCTCGGATGTGTTCTGGATATGGAACGAGTTCCAAATCGCTTTGATCTTCTTAAATACCCGAAAGCTGCAAACCATACAGCTGGCCATCAACTCCATGTTCGGGCAATATTCCACCAAATGGGACATCGCATTGCCGGGTCTGCTGATCAGCATTATTCCTATTGTCGTACTGTTCCTGCTCATGCAAAAGCATGTGGTGTCCGGCATCATGAAAGGCGCCGTTAAAAACTAAATGTAAATGCATTGCGAGGCGGGAGCCCCACAGCGCATTGCAGTATGTTCCAAATAATATAGAGAAGGAGAACGTACAATGAAAAAGACAATTGGTTTTCTTCTGGCATTGGCCATTGCCCTTGGCCCGCTCTCTGGCTGCAGCAACGGCACTTCCATACCACCGGCTGCAACCGAGGCTCCCAGCGCTTCCAGCACTTCCACTCCGGCCGCCCCGGTATCCGAAGGCCCAAAGCAGCAAGTCGTACTTTACAATAATAAAATTGAAATCGTTGAGCCGCTCGAAAGGATGGCCGCCGCATATAACGCAAGCCATCCCGGTGTGGAAATCATCATCGATACCACCGGTTCGGACGATTACGCCACCGCGCTGAAGACCCGCTTTACCGGCGGGGAAGCGCCGGATATATTCGTCATTACCGGCGTTGAGCAAATGAAGCTGTGGATGGAATACCTGGAGGACCTCAGCGACCAGCCTTGGGTAAGCGACATGATGGATATCGCCAAACCCGACATCACTTCCGGAGGCAAAGTCTACGGCTTCCCTGTGGGTATTGAGGGATACGGTTATATGTACAACAAGGATGTCTTCGCTGCTGCCGGCATTGCCTCGATACCCAAGACATTGGCCGAACTGCAGGAAGCGTCCGATAAGCTCACCGCCGCCGGTGTCACTCCCTTTGTTAGCACTTTTGGCGATTGGTACCAAGGCGGCATGTTCTACTTCAGCGCCGCTCTTGCACAGCAGGAGGATCCCTATGCCTTTATCGAAGCGCTGAACAGCGGGACCGAAACCATAGTAGGCAACGAAGCCTTCATAGGTCTCGCGGATATGATCGCCATTGACTATGCCGGCTGCGAAAGCCCGCTCAATACCGATTTTTCAACCCAGGTAGCCAAGTTTGGAAGCGGTGCGGCAGCTATCTCTATGGGCGGCACGTGGAACCAGCCTACCCTCAACGACGTGGACCCCAACCTGAACGTGGGACTGATGCCGCTTCCTTTTTTGCCTGACGCAGCCGATAACAACGTGCTGTATGGGGGCGTCACCAACTATTGGGCCATCAACAACAGCTCCCCTGCCAAGGAGGCCGCAAAGGAATTCTTAAATTGGCTGGTAAGCGACAAGGAAGGCCAGAGATACCTGACTACCGAGATCGTAAATATTCCCGCATTCAACAGCGTACCTGTAGATTACGAAGCCATCGGCCCATTGGGACAGGCTCTCTCGGATTACCTCCTCGCGGGAAAAGTACGGGGCATCTATAACTCTCGCTATCCTTTCAGCGCTACGGAGGCATTCGGAACCATCATCCAGAAGTACGCTGCAGGCAATATTGATAAGAACCAGTTCCAGCAGGAGCTTCAAAGCGCCTGGGATGCCAACAAGACTCAGTAACTTTTGATTTTTAACCAATCCATAAACTGGCCACCGGTATAGCGGTTATGCCGGTGGCCTTTCTTCCAGTCCATTAAAGATTTCGCAATCACATGATCATAGGAGGATGAGTCAACGTGGACATACCCTCAATCGTAAAAAAAATGACCCTTGAACAGAAAGTTCGCTTGTGCACAGGAAAAAACAACTGGCAAACGACGCCCATAGAGGAGCTTGGTATTCCCTCCCTTCTCATGAGCGACGGTACAAACGGCGTTCGCTTCCAAAAGGGAGAATTGGGAAAAGAAACGGCCAGCGCGAACTTATACGATGCATTTACAAATTCCAGCTTTGATAGCGAGCAAGCGCTGCAAAACACATATAAAGCCACTTGCTTCCCTTCCGGAGCGGCTTTAGCCTGCTCCTGGAACCCGGAACTGGCTCATGAAATTGGCGCGGCAGTGGCGTTGGAATGCAAAAGCATTGGGATCGGCTTGCTGTTGGGGCCCGGCATGAATATACGCAGGCATCCCCTTACGGCGCGTAGCTTTGAATATTACTCGGAAGACCCGGTGCTCTCCGGGGAAATGGCGGCAGGCATGATAACCGGCGTACAGCAGGAAGGCGTAGGCGCCACCGTTAAGCATTTTGCGTGCAACAATTCCGATACGCGGCGGACAATACTCAACTGCATTGTAGAGCAACGCGCGCTGCGGGAAATCTACCTCGCGGGGTTTGAGCGTGCTGTGAAAAAGGCAAAGCCGGCCGCCGTCCTGGCAAGCTATCCGGCAATCAACGGGGTCTCTGCTTCCCAAAACAAATGGCTTCTGACCGACGTGTTGCGGAAGGATTGGGGGTTTGAGGGGATCACTGTTTCCGATTGGGGCGGTGTAAAGGACTCTGCAGCCGCAGCAAAAGCAGGGCTTGACCTGCAAATGCCATCCAGTACACAGTTTTTTCACCAGGTTACATCCGCGCTTCAACGCGGCAATCTAACGGAAGAACAGCTCGATGTCCATTGCGAAAGACTGCTGGCATTGATTTTTCAATACAGCCGAGACGGAAAGGAAAAGCCAGAGTTAGATTGGGAGCATCAGCATACGCTTGCGCAAAAAGCCGCCGCGGAATGTGGCGTGCTGCTCAAGAACGAGGGGGGGCTGCTGCCGCTGGATCCGAAAAAGCCACAGCGAATCGCCGTGCTTGGAGCGCTCGCAAAAGCGCCCTTGTATCAGGGAACCGGCTGCGCCGTCGTAAACGCGATGAAAGTGGATATCCCGTTCGAAGAGCTGCAAAAGGCGGCAACGGCTGCGGAGTTCCTGTATGCACCCGGCTACCTCCCCAATGATACGGCTACGGATGCGCTGCTGCAGGAGGCCGCAGAGGCCGCCCGCTCGGCTGATGTGGCGATCGTTCTTGTCGGCAGCCGGCTGCCGCGGGAAAGCGACGAATATGACCGCCCCGATATGGATTTAGAAAGCGGCCATCTTCGCCTGATGGAAGCCGTTTTTGCTGCCCAGCCCAACACGGCTGTGCTTGTTTTCAACGGCGATGCCGTATCCATGCCCTGGGCAAAGAATGCCCGCGCTGTGCTGGATATGTGGTATGGCGGGGAGGGAAGCGGAAATGCTGCGGCCGGATTGCTGTTTGGCCTGTATAATCCGTCCGGAAAGCTTCCCGTAAGCATACCGCATAAGCTTTCCGATACGCCCGCATATCTGGATTTCCCCCACGAGCAGGACGTTGCCCGCTACCGGGAAGGGATTTTTGTGGGATACCGTTATTATGACGCAAGGGAAATAGAGCCGCTTTACCCGTTTGGCTACGGCCTGTCCTATACAAGCTTTTCCTATGACGACATACGTGTCACAAATGTGCAATCCGGCTGTGAAGTGAAAGTGCGCATTACCAATACGGGAAAAACTGCGGGCGCCGAAGCAGCGCAGCTGTATGTCGCGCCGCAAAGCCCGCGCGTGTTCCGTCCAATCAAAGAATTGAAAGGGTTTCAAAAGGTTCATCTTGCGCCGGGCGAAAGCGCCATTGCCCGTTTTACGCTCGACAGGCGGGACTTTGCCTATTATGACGATATGCTCGGCCAGTGGCGGGTGGACGGTGGGCAGTATAAGCTATATGTCGGCGGATCGTCGCGCGATTTGCCGCTGGCAGCGGATATTGAGATAGAAGGCGATGAGGAAGCGGCCCGTCCGCTTGCCTTGGACAGCCATTACAGCGATATTTTCCGTTATCCGGCCGCTGCCAAAGCCTTCTTTGATTTCCTGGTGGAAAAAGGCCTTTTACATGCCGAACAGGTCTCGGTTGATCTGGAAAAGGACCTGGCAAAGACCTTTTGGGGGTTCGCACAGCATTTGGACATGAATGCAAATGGGCAGCTCACCCCTGATATGATGCTGGAATTGCTCGAGCGCATGAATGCCGCGATTATGAGCAAATAAGCGGGACCAAAGATGCAAGCTGTTCTTGATCAAAGCTGTATGGAGGATGGAATGTCAAAAAAGGTGCTTATTAAAAATGCTGCCGCAATTGTTACGTGCGACGCTGCGGATACCGTCTACCGCGATACGGACCTTTTGATTGAGAGCGGAAGGATCACGCGCATCGGAGAGGGCCTCGCGGATGCGGACGCGGAGCAGATATCCGCGGAGCATAAGTTCATATATCCCGGCCTTATCAATACGCACCATCACTTTTTCCAGACATTTGTGCGCAATTTGGTCAGCATCGATTACCCCAACATGCTGGTGGTGGAATGGCTCGATAAAATCTACCGCATATTTCAACTGGTGGACTCCGACGTCATCTATTATTCTTCGCTCACTGCCATGGCGGACCTGATCAAGCATGGCTGCACCACCGCGTTCGACCACCAGTACTGCTATACCAAGGCGACAGGCAAATCACCCGTGGACCGCCAATTTGAGGCTGCTTCCCTTTTGGGTATCCGCTACCACGCCGGCCGGGGCGTGAACACCCTGCCCCGATCCCTGGGGAGCACCATACCCGAAAACATGCTCGAAACCACGGAAGAATACTTAAAGGATTGCGAACGCCTCATCTCGCTTTACCACGACCCCCGCCCGCTTTCCATGCAGCAGATCGTACTTGCCCCCTGCCAGCCCATTAACTCCTACAAAGAAACCTTCATGGAAACCGTATCGCTCGCGCGCAAACATGGGGTGCGCATGCACACCCATCTGGGCGAGGGCGAAAACAGCATCATGCAGGAACGCTATTCCATGCGCACGCTCGAATGGTGCAATGAAATCGGCTTTCTTGGCGAAGACGTATGGTTTGCCCACGGCTGGGAACTGCAGCCAAACGAATTTCCCCTGCTTGCCCAAACTGGCGCAGGCGTATCCCATTGCCCGGGGCCCGCAATACTGGGCGGGTTCCCCATACTCGATATCGCCGCCATGCAGCGCGCGGGCATTATCGTGAGCCTTGGCTGCGACGGCTCCGCCACCAATGACAGCTCGAGCCTTCTTGATTCGCTGCGCACCGGCTTTATGATGCAGTCATTCCACTCCAAGCAGCGCGCTGGCTCCGTTTCCGCCTATGATATGCTCAAGATCGCTACCGTCAACGGTGCAAAGACGCTGGGCAGGAGCGACATCGGTTCTTTGGAGGAGGGCAAGGCCGCCGACCTTTTCATGATCGACACGCAGGCGCTGGAGCTTTGCGGTACGCTGCACGATCCGAAGAACCTGCTTGCCCGGGTAGGCGTCCTGGGTCCGGTTTCTTTGACCATGATCAATGGAACCATCGTGTTCCAGGATGGGAAGCTGCGGGGTATCGATGAACACGCGCTGGCAAAAGCAGGCGAGGCCGTATGCGACCGAGTGTTAAGAGGGCCTTGTGAGGCATTTCATAAGTAGGCTTTTTGCACCACAAGGGAAGAGCGCGGCCGACTTCGAAGTTAAGTCCTTAATTTTGAAAATATAGCGGTCGGATCTACAAAATATGTAGTCCCGACCGCTAACTATTCTGCTCGCTAAAATTCTATCCGCTATTTTCTCTTGCATATAACGCATGAAGTATGCCAATTGCAACTTTGTTTAGATAGTAAACCGGTTCAGCGTTGACAAGACGCCGTCCAAAGATGCCAGCCTAGGCAAGCGCATAGCCCGCCGTTTTTAAGTAGTGCAGCACATCGTCCATGTGCCTTAGCGAATTCTGCGCGCCGATGGTCATTGCAGCCATTGCGCCGCAGGCGCTGCCAAGGAGCATGCCTTTTTCAATCTCCCAACCGTTTGCAATGCCATAGGCCAGGCCGCCGTTAAAAGCGTCGCCCGCGGCGGTCGTGTCCACGGCCTTGATGCGGAACGCTTTTTTTATTACTTCCTGCCTCCCGTCGTAATAATACGCGCCTTTATCCCCCATGGTGATGCACACCTTTTTCACGCCCTTTTGCAGGAACCACTCCGCGTTGGCGCGTGCCCACTGCTCCAGCGGCATGTTGGCGCGCAAAATACCGGTGTACGCTTCGCTTTCCGTTTCGTTGGGGGTGATATAATCTATCAGCGGGAACACGTCGTCCGGTATGGGAACGGCGGGCGCGGGATTTAATATGGTGATAACGCCCAGAGACCTGGCGATGGAAAGACCGTATTCCACCATATCGGCATTGATTTCATTTTGTGTGATGAACACCCCGGCTTGCTGAATCTGCGTTTTTGCAGAATCCACAATCTCCCTGGTAATAGCCTTGTTAGCGCCCGGCGCATGTACCAGCATATTGTCCCCATTTGCATCCACATAAATGACGGCGCAGCCCGTTCGTTGGTCCGGCAGGGTATAAAGGAACTTGTCATCAACGCCCTGGTTTTTGAGATTTCCCCGTACGCTTTCGCCCTGCGCGTCCGCGCCGATGCAGCCAATAAAGTATGTCTCCGCGCCCAAAAGCCGCGCCTGTACGGCCTGGTTGGTACCCTTGCCGCCCAAATACATGTCCACCCCAGACCCGTCCACGGTTTCGCCCACATGCGGAAGCCGCACGGCTTTGGCTACAATATCATGGTTGATGCTGCCCAGTACCGCGATGGTGATGCTCATAAAATGCTCCTTATTGGTTGGTATTTTGGAATTCTGCATAAACACGAGACAAAATCCAACAATGTGTGATACAATGCGACACTCCGCGCGTAAACGGAACCCCATTGTTTATCAGAGAACCCTATACAAGCCGACCTTAAAGAAAGGCCAAGTAACCTAGGAAAATCAGATAACGATATAAGAAGAAATTCTTTTTCGCGTACAAATTATACAACAAAGCGCAGATTTTCGCAACCCGTCACATCCAACATGACACCAATATAAATCCAACAAACACAATTTTATGTTATTGACACCTTGGTTTTCGCATGCTATATTTGATCCTGAAGTTGGCGTGAGAATTCATGACGACTGAACGTTCCAGGCACAATCCGCATGTCGGCCTACAATTCCACATCAACTCAAACCAGAAAAATGGGAGGAAGAAACGTATGAAAAAACTCATGGCCGTCGTATTAACCCTGCTCATGATGCTGTCGTTCGTGGCCTGCGCCGCCAACCCCAGCGAACCCCCTGCCGCAACCGCAGCACCCCAGGGCGAGGGGACAGCAGCACCGGAGGCAACCGAATCCCCCGTAGCTACAGAAGCTCCCGCATCCACGGAACTGGCCGCCGCCGACGTTGCGGAACAGGGCTTTGACTATTACGACAAAGCCGTGCAGTATAAGGACGTGGAAGCGCTGCTTGGGCCCATGCCCAAGGTTGACGGCGAGCTGAAGATCGGCTATGTCTGCAAGGCGTTTGAAAACGAATTCTGGCGCATGCAGAAGGAAGGCGCCGAAGCCGCGGGCAAAGCGCTGCAGGAAGCAGGCTACAACATCACACTCGATGTGCGGGCAGCCCTGGGTGAAACCGACGAACCCGGCCAGCTCGCTGTGTTGAACGATATGATCAATAAGCAATACACCGGCATCCTGTGCTCCCCCATTTCCGAAGGCAACCTGCTGCCCGGCATTGAAAGCGCCCTTAAATCCAACATCCAGCTTACGGTCGTCAACGATGCGTTCATGCCCCAGATCGGCGTGACGGTAGGCGCGTGGCATCTGCAGGCCGCAGAGCTCGCCGCCGCCTGGGTCAACGAAAAGATCGGCGGCGAAGGCCAGGTAGCAATCGTACAAGGCCTGCCCAAGGCACCCCCGGCCAGGACCAGGACGGAAGGCTTCAAGAACTGGTTTGCCAATAACAATCCCAAGGTGGAGGTCGTCGCCATCCAGAATGCAGACTGGGACCGCATGAAAGCAAAGGATGTTGTGGATATCTGGCTGAAGCAGTATCCCGACCTCAAAGCGATCTATGCGAACAACGATACCATGGCCATGGGCGCGCTTGAAGCCGTCAAGGCCGCGGGCAAGCTCGGCCAGTGCCTGGTTGTGGGTACGGATGGCACGAGTGAAGCACGCGCCTCTATCAAGGCGGGCGAGCTCTCCGCCACGGTCGACTCCTTCCCGTTCTACATGTCCCAGATCGGCACCGAGATGCTCATCCGCAAGCTCGCCGGTCAGGATGTGCCCAAGGTCGTCTATTCCCCGCAGGCGGTCATCGACAGCACCAACATTGACGTTCCCGCCACTGAGATCATCGGCTGGACCGGCTTCAATATCGCACAGTAACCATAAATGCAAACCGTCCGGTGCAGCGTAGCAGCACTGCACCGGACTTCCTTTCTAAAGACACTGGCTATGACAGCGTCTTTAGAAAGGAAGCATAGACATGATGGCTGAATGTAAGCTATCATTACCCTGATAAGGATGGTGCAGAAATGGAAAACTATATTGAATTTCAAAACATCACCAAAATTTTTCCGGGCCAGAGGGCGCTTCACAACGTGTCCTTTACCGTTCGCCGCGGTGAGATTCACGCGCTGCTCGGTGAAAACGGCGCGGGCAAATCCACCTTGCTCAACATTCTGCACGGCATGTTTCCGGCTACGGAGGGCAAGGTGTTTATCGGTGGGGAGCAGGTCAAGTTCAATAACGCCTACGAGGCCATCCAGTTCGGCATCGCAAAAGTGCATCAGGAAATCAACATCATTCCCGAGCTTACGGTGGCCGAAAATCTCATGCTGGGCAGCGAGATTGTAAAGGGCCCCTTCCTCAACGGCACCCAGATGGTAAAGGAGACCCAGAAGCTTCTTGACATGCTCGGGTGTACATTTTCCGCAAAAGAAAAAATGAAAAACTTAAGCACCGGCAAAAAGCAGATGGTGCAGATCGCCAAGGCGCTCTACCTCAATGCCAAGGTCATCTCCTTTGATGAGCCAACGTCGTCTTTGAGCAACGCCGAGGTACACATGCTCTTTCGTATCATCAACGATTTGAAGGCAAAGGGCATCACGATTTTGTATATCAGCCACAAGATGGATGAAATATTTGCCCTGTGCGATCGCGCTACCGTCCTGCGGGATGGCGAGTACATCACCACATTGGATATGAAAGAAACCAGGGAAGAGCAGTTGGTGCACAGCATGGTCGGGCGCGACGTCTCTATGTTCGCCCAGCGCCTAAAACCCTGCTGCGCTGAGCCGGAAACCGTCCTGAAGGTAGAGAGCCTAAGCGGACCTGCTGGGTTTGAGGACATCAGCTTCGAATTGAGAAAGGGTGAGATCTTGGGCTTCTTCGGCCTTGTCGGTGCCATGCGGACCGAGGTCATGCGCGCCATATTCGGCGCTGACCCTGCGGCAAGCGGAGCCATCACGCTCAACGGAAAGAAGCTTGACAACAGTTCGCCCAACGCATGCGTCAAGGCCGGTATCGGGCTTATCTCCGAAAACCGCAAGGAAGAGGGCTTTATCAAAAACCTCAACAATGCGGACAATATCGCGCTCCCCTGCGTACACAAATTCAAGAAGGGCCCGTTTATCAACCGGGAATTGAAATACAAAAACGCCATAAAGGTCGGCAAGCAGGTGGGGTTAACACCCAACGACCCGGAATTTATGACGGCCAGCCTTTCGGGCGGCAACGCGCAAAAGGTGATCTTAGCCAAATGGCTATCTACCGACGCCGATGTGCTCATATTGGATGAGCCCACCAAGGGCATCGATATCGGCGCAAAAGCGGAAATTTATAAGCTGATGGAGCAGCTGGTGGAAGAAGGCAAATCCATCATCATGGTCTCTTCCGAACTGACGGAGGTCATGGGCATGAGCGACCGCATGATCATTATGCGGGAAGGAAAGATTGCCGCAGAGCTGCAAAAGAGCGATTTCGCGGAACAGAATATTATCACATACGCAGTGGGGGGAAGTCTGGTATGAGTAACTTTTGGAAGAAGAACAGCCGTGAGCTGAGCGTAGTTTTCGCGATTATTTTGATGTTCATCATATTCGGCACGCTGGAGCCCATCTATGTATCCGGCAACAACATCCGGGATATTGTGGAACAGGCGACTATCTACGGCCTGATGGGCATTGGCATTACCGGCGTCATCATCACAGGCGGCATCGATCTTTCCGTAGGCTCCGTACTGGCGCTCGACGGCGCGATCGTAGCCCAGGCGGCGGTAGCGGGTGTCCACCCTGTCGTCTGCATTCTCATCGGCCTTGTGATGGGTTTCCTGCTCGGTCTATTGAACGGCATCCTCGTTACTAAGCTCAGGCTTCAGCCCTTCATTGCTACCATGGGTACCATGTCCGTCTACCGCGGCCTTGCATATGTGGTGACCAAAGGTTATCCTGTGCTGGGTGTACCGGATACCTACCGCAGGATGGTGGACGGCGAACTCATTCCTTCCGTGCGCATTTCCATTCTGATCTTCTTTCTGTTTGCGGTCGTTATGTACATTGTGCTGCGCAAGACCCGCCACGGTATGTATGTATACGCCATCGGCGGCAACGAGGAGGCGACAAGGCTCTCCGGCGTCAAGGTGGATCAAAATAAGGCGCTCGTATACGCCGTTGGGATGCTCGGCACTTCCCTTGCAGCCATAATCCAGATCGCAAAGCTGGGTACCGGCGACCCGACCACAGGCCAAGGCTATGAACTTAATGCGATCGCCGCCGCCGCTATCGGCGGAACGAGCATGGCAGGCGGGCGCGGCAACGTGTATGGCACAGTGCTGGGCGCAATCCTGTTTGCAGGCTTAAAGGTCGGCCTAATTGTTATGGGTGTGGATACATTCTACCAGTACATTGCGACGGGCGCCGTCATCATATTTGCAGCATATATCGAAGTGATCCAGACGCAGCTTTCCAGCAAAACCACGAAAGCAAAATAATTGTTAGGAGGAAACAATGCCGAAGAGTAACCCCGTACTGTGCTGCTCCATTGCAAGAAGCATTGGCGGCATGGGCGTTAAGACGCATAACGCGGCGTTCCGCCACATGAACCTGAACTACACCTATGTATCCTTCGAGCCTTCCGGCGCGAAAGAAGCGGTGGACGCCATGCGTGCGCTCGGCATCCGCGGCATGGGAGTGACGATGCCGTATAAGGAAGAGATCATGGATTATCTCGACGATATGGACGGGATGTCCAAAGAAATTGGCGCGGTCAACACCATCGTCAACGAAGACGGCAGATTAATTGGTTATAATACCGACGTATACGGAGCCATTACCGCTTTGGAAGAGGTGACGGCGCTGAACGACAAAAAGGTAGTCGTCATGGGCGCGGGCGGCGGCGCGAAAGCCGTGATTTACGGGTTGAAACAATATACAAGCGATATCTCGCTTTACAATCGCGACCCGGAACGCGGGCGCAACACGGCAGAGCGATTTAAAATTTCGTACATCGGTTCTCCGGGGCTGTTGCATGCGGGTACGGAATACGATATTTTAATCAACTGTACATCTGTCGGCTTTAAATCTGAAGATACGCTGTTGACGCGTGAGCGCATCCGGCCGAATAGCGTGGTGATGGATATCATATTCACCCCCATCGAGACGACGCTTATAAAAGAAGCGCGGGCTGCGGGCTGTACGACGGTATCCGGCGTGCGGATGATTATGCACCAGTCCTACAAGCAGTTTGAGCATTATACCGGGGTACCTGCTCCGGTGGAAGTGTATGAACGGGTGATTATGGAAATATGTTCATCCGCCAAGAAGTAAGAAAGTTACACCTTGCCTCCAAGGTGGTATGATCATAGAAAAGCAGGAACGGGAGTATCGGTATGAACGCAAGCAGTGTTGTCAACCGCAGAAACAAAATTTTGCAGCAGCTTTCAATCAACGGCAGCGTGCGCATCACCGACTTGATCGCGCTGCTCAATGTCTCTGACGAAACCATACGCAAGGACCTGCAGGCAATGGAGGAGCGCGGCATCCTAAAGCGCGAGCATGGCGGCGCTACGCTGATTTCCGGCAACGAGGAAGACGAAATCGACCGCCGCAACACAGAGAACATGGAAGCCAAAAACCGCATCGCCAGGGAAGCGCTCAAGTATATCCCTGCGGGGGAGCCGATGGCCATAGCGCTTGACGCGGGCAGCACATCCTACTGTCTGGCGCAGCTTTTGGCGCAGCGCAGCGGGCAGACCATCATCACAAGCTCCATCCCCGTTGCGGAACTGTTTAACGGCGATAAAAACGACGTGTACCTGCTGGGCGGCAAGCTAAGGCAGAAGGACCGCTCCCTGTACGGGCAGTGGGCGCTCAACTTTATTGGAAGCATCCGCATTTCTGTCGCCATATTGGGCTCAAGCGGCGTCAAAAACCGCAACGGGCTTTGCGCGGTGACGTTTGATGATGCGGATATCAAGCATGCCTACATTAAAAACAGCGAGCGGAGCATCGCGCTGCTGGACAGCTCCAAGTTCCAGAAATGCTCCATGGTCGAATCGGCCAGGTGGGAGGAACTGGGTATGGTCATTACGGATGACGGCATCCAGGAGGAGGATAGGGTGGTTCTTTCCAAAAAGACCAACCTCATTGTCGTGTAACGGAGGGCATATGGAACGCTTTGTAAACGAACTCAATGGAATAGGCGCATCCGCCCGCATCCAAAAGCTGCGGCAGGAAATGCTCGATGCGCCGCGCTATGTCTCCATAGAGCAGGCAAAAATCATCACGGAGGTTTACCGCAGCAATCCGGAACTATCCATTCCCATGAAACGCGCGCTGGCGCTTGACGCGGCACTGCACAATCTTGCGATCATCATCCAGGAAGGCGAGCTGATCGTAGGCAACCGCACCGCGCAATCGGGCGCGGGCGTAGTCTTTCCAGAGGGTGGCATCAACTGGCTGGAAAAAGAGATCGATACACTCCCCGCCCGCCCTCAGGACAAGTTTTTGGTGCGCCCGGAAGACCGGGCATATTTTTATGACGTGCTCGTCCCCTTCTGGCATGGGAAGACGCTGGAGGCGAACATCGACGCTAAGCTTCCCGCAGATGTTGCCATGCTGGAAGTGGTGGGAAAGCTCAACCAGAAGGACCACGCGCAGGGCCATATCTGCCCGGACGCGAAAAAATGGCTCACATGCGGCCCTGCGGGCTTGCTGAAAGAGGCGGAAGAGCAGTTTGCCGTAGCGCCGGAGGAAAAAAAAGAGTTCTACCAAACCGTTTGCATCGTGCTGCGCGGGGCCATCCGCTTTATGGAACGGTATGCGGAGCTTGCGGCCTCTTTGGCTGAAAAATCGGAAGGCGCTGTAAAGCAGGATTACCTTGCGATAGAACAAACATGCGCGACCGTCGCAAAAGCGCCCGCGTCCACCTACCGAGAGGCGGTGCAGTCCCTCTGGTTCCTGTTTGCGATTTTGCAGATGGAATCAAACGCCTCCTCTTTCTCCCCGGGGCGCGCGGACCAATACCTATACCCGTATTATCAAAAGGATATCGAAAGCGGCGATCTTACGGTGGCCGAGGCGCTGGAGCTCACGCAGGCCATGTTCATCAAATTCAATGAGATCGTATACCTGCGCAACGCAAAGAGCGCAGAGTTCTTTGCGGGCTTCCCCATCGGCTTCAATATCGCAATTGGCGGCCAAAACCCGGATGGAACGGAGGCAGTCAACGAGCTGAGTTATCTCTTTTTACGCACGCAGGAAACGGTGCGCCTGCGCCAGCCCAACCTTTCCGCGCGCGTCTACAAGGGCTCATCGGATTTGTACCTGCGCCGCGTGGCCGAAGTGATCGGCGTAGGCACGGGCATGCCGCAGCTCTTTAACGATGAGGGCATCATCCCCGCGCTGCTCGCGGCCGGATATCAAAAAGAGGACGCCGTTAATTACGCTGTGGTGGGGTGTGTGGAAATCAGCACCCACGGCAGCGCGCTTGGTTTCAGCGACGCGGCCATGTTCAACATGGTAAAAGCGCTGGAGTTGACGCTCAACGACGGCGTCTGCATGCAGACGGGCAAGCAGATGGGTCTTAAGTTGGGCACGTTGAAGGACTTCGCGTCGTTTGAAGCGCTGGAGCAGGCATATGCCGCGCAGCTCAAATACTTTATTGGCAAAATGGTCACGGGCCTCGAAATTGTGGAGCGGTTCCACAAGGAATGCATGCCCACTGCGTTCCTTTCAAGCGTAGTGGACGATTGTATGGAAGCAGGCGTGGACGTGACGGCAGGCGGCGCGCATTACAATATGTCCGGCATACAGGTGATCCAAATTGCCAATCTTGCGGACAGTATGGCGGCAATCAAGCACCTCGTGTATGATACCCGCGAGGTCTCGGCAAACGAGCTGATGGAAGCTTTGCAACACAATTACCCGGATGAGCCGCTTCGGCAGAAGATGCTCACCCACGCGCCCAAGTACGGCAACGATGTGGAGTGGGTGGATGGGATCGGCAACCGGTGGGTGGAATTTTTCTTAGATGAAATCCACCGTTACAAAAACTATCGCGGCGGGGAGTACACGTTGGGGCTGTATACCGTTTCCGCGCATGTGCCCATGGGTGCAAACGTCGCGGCTACCCCGGATGGACGGCGGAGCGGGGAACCGCTTGCGGACGGCGGGCTTTCCGCCGTATACGGCAGGGACCAGAACGGGCCTACGGCGCTCTTAAACTCGGTTGCGCGCATCAACTCCAAAAATGCGGGAAACGGTTCGCTTTTGAACGCCAAGTTCGCGCCAGAACTGTTTTCCACCGAGGAGGGCGTAATGAAATTTGTGGCGCTCATCCGCGGGTTCATCGCGCTCAAAATCAACCACATCCAATTCAATGTGGTAAACAAGGCGGACTTGTTTGCTGCAAAGAAGAACCCCGAACAATACCGCCACCTGCTGGTGCGCGTGGCGGGTTACACGGCAAACTACGTAGATCTTGCGGAAAAGCTGCAGGACGAGATCATAGCTAGAACGGAATATGGGTTATAAATGGTTGGGGAACTGTACGACATCAAGCGATTTGCCCTGCACGACGGGCCGGGCATCCGCACGACGGTATTTTTAAAGGGCTGCCCTTTAAGCTGCATCTGGTGCCACAACCCGGAGGGCATGAAGCCCGGGCCGGATATCTGGGTGAAGCGCGAGCGCTGCATCCACTGCGGCACATGTATCAAGACCTGCCGCTACGGGGCGATTTCCGCAAACGAGAACGGCGATCTCATCATCGATAAAAGCAAGTGCGTATTCTGCGACGAGTGCATACACGCCTGCCCTTCCCAGGCGATCCAGCGGATCGACCAAATGGTGGAGGATACGGAGCTTGTGGATATCCTATTGAAGGATCAACTCTTTTATGAAGTCTCCGGCGGCGGCGTGACATTCTCCGGCGGCGAGCCGCTCCGGCAGCACGCGTTTGTGAAAAGCGTGCTCGAAAAGCTAAAAGCGCACGGGATCGACACCTGCGTGGAAACATGTATGTACGCGTCGTGGGACGCGCTGAAGGAGATCATCCCGTATGTGGACCACTTTCTGGTGGACATCAAGCTGATGGACGACGCGAAGCACAGGCAATATACCGGCGTTTCCAACAAGCCGATTTTGGAGAATTTCCGTACACTCGCGGCCACGGGCAAGGATATTCTCATACGCGTGCCGCTGATACCGGATATCACGGCCACAGAAGAAAATGTGGCGGCCATCGCGGCGTTTGTGCGGGAGGTCAACCCGGAGCTTCCGATCGAGCTCATCAATTACAATTCGCTTGCGGGCTCCAAGTACAAGCTCATGAACCTGCCGTTTTTCAATGAGGAAGCGCGCGCATTTCCCAAGGAACGCATGCAGCGGTTCGAAGCGCTTGCGGGCCGCGTCAAAAAGGGAGAAAAAACATGAACGACTGGCAAACATACACGCACGCGCCGCTCTATATTTCGGAGTTGCAGGAAATGCTCAACCGCCTGCCCGAAGAACGAAAGCAGGTGGTGCTTTTATACCTTACCATTACGGATACGGGGGAATACCGTGAGCTTTCTCTGCCTTTTCCGCTTTCAGGCGAAATTGCCGGAAACGTTGCGCTGTATGAAACATACCTGCTTGCAATGATGGACAACATGCTTGTCACATTCGGCGGCATTTCACTCGACATTTGCTTTGATACGGGCGACGCCCTTCTCTACGGCATCGTAGCGCGCGCGATCGAACGGTTTGACTTAGACTCGCCCAACAATTACCGCAAGGGCTATGGCGTATACATCAATTATATCAACCGCATGAACCGGTTCCTGAGTTTTCCCAACTTCTCCATGCGCATTCAGGAAATCAGCGCGTTTCAAAGGCCCGAAAGCGGCAGGCTGTATAAAATATTCTGCCCGGAAAATATGGAGGAGCAGCTAACACTACTACGCCGTTCCGCAACGGAACTGGAGGGAAAATGCATTTGCTCGCTGGATATCGGCGGCAATTCCATCAAGGGCGCGGTGGTGCTCGATGGGGAAATCGCCGTACTGAAAGAATATCAATGGTACCCCACCGCGTTCCGCTATGCGGATCAAATGAACGCACCCATTCTGCTGATGCTGCGTTTTCTCAACGCGTACACGGCCTGCTTAAAGCGTGGGGAATGCATGACAGGGTATCTGGATGTATTGAAGCCCGCTGCTGCGTATGAAACACTGTTGGAAGCCGTCCAAGCGCTCGAATCCAACACGAAGGGCAAGCGCTTCTTTGATGCGGTGGTGATCGGCTTCCCTGATATTGTGGTCAACAACAAGGTTGCGGGCGGGGAAAGCTACAAGCAACTTGGCCTGCGGAATAACCCGGAAACGGATTACGAGACGGAGTTCTTGAAAACCTCGGAGCTTGATACCTTTGCAAAGGAATACATAAAGGAAGATGGCCTCGTCATCGTACTCAACGACGGCAACGCGGCTTCGTTCATTATTTCCGTGGAGCAGGCGTTTTTGCCCGAAAGCATCATCGATGAAAACGGCATGTTCGCCCATACCATCGGCACCGAGATGGGCACGGGTTTTATTTCCCGCGCGGGCACCATACAAAATATTCCGCTCGAAGGCTACCAGCATGTGATCGATCTTGGGAACCTCGGGTATGCGCAATATGAGGCGGGCGACGTGCGGAGTACGCAGAACCTCAACACCGGCATCCCCGGTACGGTACAAAAATATATTTCCCAGCTCGGCCTTTTTCGCATGGCGGTCACAAAAATGTGTGAGGAGAACCGCCCGCTGTTTGATTCTTTGGTGGAACGCGGCCTGCTCATGTATTCCGAAGGCGGGAAAACGCTGCGCGTGCCCATGCATCCGGTGGATAAGCGCTCGGAACTGACCAAATATTTGATTTGGTTATTGGAAGGCGGCAACGAACAGGTGGCCTACGCTTTCCGAACCATGGGCAAGGCGCTGGGCGTGCTGATGGACCAGGGAAGGTTGACGTTCCCGGAAATCACGTTGACGCGGCTATTGAGCGGCGGGCTTGTGGCGTGCGACGCGGCGTTCCGCCTGATCCGCGAAGGCCTGCGCGCGCACAACCCAAGCTATGAGGTGCTTCGTCTAGATGAAAACACCGTCACATCCCCCCTGCTCAAAAAAATGACACCGCAGCAGCGAAACTTCAACGTTGCCATCGGCAGCGCATACATCGCAAACCGCGCGCTGCTTGCGCGGCAGAATCAAACGGGAGCCTTGCTGCTGCGCTGCTAAACGGCGGAGCGGAAGAAATAGAATTACAGCTTTTTAGAATGGAAGGAGCATGCATGAGCAAGCACGGCATGGTTTTGGGCGCTTCGGTGTCCTGTTTTGATTTGTTCAACCTGGAGCGGCAGTTTGAGGGCATCCATCAGGCGCCGGTAGACTTTATGCATTTCGACGTGGTAGACGGGCGGTTCAACCGGTGCATTATATTGGGGCTGCCCCTATTAGAGGCCATCCGTCCGCATACGACGCTTCCCATCGAGGCGCATCTTGCCGTCTACGAGCCGAAACATTTTATTGAGCAGTTCGTAAAGGCGGGTGCGGACCTTGTGGCCGTGCATCCCGAAGGCACGGATGACATTCTAGGCGCGTTTGACCTGGTGCGCAAATGCGGCGCAAAACCCGTGTTGGCACTCAGGAGCGAGACCGATGCGGACGAAACGATGCTCGAAGCCTACCGCCAAGCGGAGTATATTATAAAGCTTACCGTAAACCCCGGCTTTTCCGGGCAGCAGATACAGCCCGCCGCATTTCTAAAGATGGCAAATCTCCGCCGGATGATGGACGAACACGGCATCGATACCCCCATCTGCGCGGACGGCAATGTGAACGCAAAGACCATTCCCACGCTGGTGCAGCATGGCGCGGGCATGCTCATAGGCGGGACGTCCGGCCTCTTTTTAAAGGAAAAATCCGTCAAAGAGTGCGCTCAGGTGATGCTGGACGCCATGCAGGCGCAAGCCTGATGGCCGACTGACAGCCTCTCTATCTGAGCCCCTTTAACGCAGAACTTGCCGGCAGTGCTGATACACGCGAAAAATTGGATGGATGGCGCAGCCTTCGGCCTATTATGAATCCGATGCTAACCCTTCAGCGAATCATAATGCGAAGTTTGGGAAGAACAAATTAGGCTCATTTTAAGCAGAGGCTGCCAATATTCAATCTGATTTTCACAGCCGCACCTTGGCACCTTCCATAAGGAAGTTCTGAGGCTTTGCCGAGAAAATATACCGGAAACAATCTCTGGTATTGTTCCACCGTATCGCCAACCTTGATTTTGGCAGCAATCCTCATTTTGTGACCCATGGGCTTCTCGCATCCGTTCACCCTGCCGAAGGCGTAAAAGTTCTTTGTCCAGTAGAGCGTGCTGATGGACGAATACTGCACGCCGCCGCTCGCACAATGGAGCATCATGCCGTTACCCACATAGATGCCGACATGGGTGACGGGGTAGCCGATCTCCGCGGCCCGGTCACCAGTGAAGAAGATCAGGTCCCCGGGCTGCGCCTCTTCGGAAGGTATTACCGTGGACATGCCGTACAGCCCGTACGCGTTTGTTCTTCCCACGTTGGCCGTGCCGGATTTGTTCAGCACCCAGCATACGAAGCCCGAGCAGTCAAATGATTCAGATGGATTAGAGCCACCCCAAACATAGGGGTAGCCCAGATATTTCTCTGCCTCCTCAACCAACGCAGCAAAGTCTGCGTCCGCAAGGGCCTCCGGTGGGATCTCATAATCGGTGTACTCTCCTGGGTGAGCATAGATATTCCCTTCGGACAGATAGGATTTGTTATCCTGAGCCTGCATGTAGATGCCGTACAATTCCGGCTTTTCGGTGCCGAGATTCTCCGAGGCGGTCCGTGAAAGAGCATTGTTGATAAGCGTATAAGGAATGGAGGAAGGCGTGGACGTTGCGGTTGACGTGGGCGCTACTTCCTCATCGGCTGCGTAGGCGGCAGACGAAAAAGCCGCCATACCGAGCGTGACGGCCAGCAAGGTAATAAGAAAACGGAATTTCTTCAACATTATAAATGATACCCATCTCAAATTCTTGGAAGCGAATAATTTGCGCAGCTAAGCCTTCTTTTTCAGCTGCCACATACAAATTGGAACGATACTTGCCATCAGGCATATGGCAGCACAGGAAGCCAGGACGCTGAATGGAATTCTCAATGAGAAAACCGTCCTGCCTTGCATTTTGGGCGATATAAAAGGAGGAACAAGCACGCTCACGATCATTCCGACTGCGATACCCGACAACACGATCAATATGGCTTGAGTGGTGAATATCCGGGCTATCTCTTTTTCTTCCATTCCAATCCATCGCAGGGCGGCAAGTGCCTCTTCCTGTTCAAATCGGGATATCTTGATCCGGCCAATCATGATTGCCGACGAGCTAATTAGGCAAACAGCGCCTATCAAAATCAGATATGTCATTTCCTTCAATTCCATATCCCATTTGATCTGTACATCCTTGTTCAAAGAGGATACGCTCAGACCCAGCTTGGCGATTGCCCTTGATACATGCTCCGCGTATCCGATGTTTTCGATCCGCACGTTTGCCCCGATATAATCCGTGCTCTGCCCGGCCGCCTGCAGCAGCGCCTTTGCGGAGGCTATGCTGATGTATGCGGCCGGCTCCTGCCCTTCATCATCCTTAAGCAATATACCGACGACCTTAGAAACGACGGGCTTGGCCGCCCCGTTTGTCTGTACGGAAACAGCGGCGTTGAGCCAATCGATCGCCGGCTCTTCTGCGTCAGCGTCAGTTTCGCTGGACGTCTCATCCGCAAACTGTCTGCAGGCAGCTTTATTCAG
>JAFABA010000043.1 GCA_023426265.1 Bacillota bacterium | reverse complement strand
CAGTAGGCCAGCAGGCTCACCGCGCCCACGCCCAGCGTGCGGGCGTCGCCATCCGGAACATAGGTGCGCTCCGGCTGTTGATAGACCGGCTGCTGGTAGCTGGACTGCTGATAATTGGATTGCTGGTAGTTGGGCTGCTGGTATGCCTGCTGCTGAGAGCCCGCGTTTTCCTGCTGTACAGGGGGAACCGGCGGGACCGGCGCCGCGCCTACGGGGGCGCCGCAATTGAAACAAAACCGGGAATCGCCCTTGTTTTCCGCACCACACTGCGCGCAAAATGCCATATCGTTACCCTCCTAATATAGTGGTATAGTCACTTTTGCCCTTTTAATACAGGCCGCGCCCTATACCAGGGCAAACATCCCGCCTCCGGCTTCAAAGCTTTGGAAGCTGAACCGCTGATTGAACCCGCCCGAAAATCCGTCGGCAAAATCGTCGAAATCTCCAAAGTTCTCATTGAATTCCCATTGCCGGCCATCCATCTGGTTGACGAAAGACAAGGCAAGCGCGCTAAATAAGATAGAGAGCAAAATACAAAGCACAATGCAGATGGCAATTACTATGAGCTTTGCGCGCGCCAGATTACGGCGGTTGAGATTATCCGTGCCGCCGCACGCCCATACGATTGCGAGGATAAAGCCCGCGATGGGGATCATCATCAGAAGCAATGTGCCCAGGAACTGGCCGGTGCTCATCACGGGGCTTTGCGGTGCTACGGGCGGCTGCGGGGGCTGGCCGCCGTAAGTCTGCTGGCCGTAAGGCGGCTGCTGGTAGGCGGACTGATAGCCTCCCGCATTGAAAGCGTTTTGCTTGGCAGGCTCCCGCTGCTCCGCAATATAGCTCGGCTGCGCATACGTCGGGGACTGATACGCCGGCTGTGGTTCTGCCTTGGGTTGTTCCTCGCTGATTGCGGGTTCTGCGGTAACCGGCGCTTCCGCGCCGCAGGTGGTGCAGAAGCGGCTGCCCTCTGTCAACTGCGCCCCGCACTGTTTGCAAAATGCCATATTGTTCCCTCCTTCATCCAGCTAAAAAAATCGGGGACACGCGCCAGATCCTGTATGCCCGGCACACGACGTCCCTTTAATTTTATATAATTTCCAATTATTATTATGACACAAACGGCATGGATTTGTACACCGCAAATCCATGCCGTTTGTTCTTTTTACAAATATTTATGGCCGATTTTAGCAGCCGCAGTTCCGCCTGATATCCGCGCCCAGCCTGGTGAGCTTCTGCTCCAGATATTCATATCCCCGGTCCGTAAACTCGATGTTGTGAACGGCGGAAATCCCCCTTGCCGTAAGGGCGGCGACGATGAGCGCGGCCCCGGCGCGAAGGTCGGAAGCGTACAGCGGCGCGCCTGCCAAGTGATCCACGCCCTCCACCATGGCGGTGCGGCCGTTGAGGTGGATGTTCGCGCCCATACGCAGCAGCTCGCCCACGTGGTTGAAGCGCTCCTCAAATATGTTTTCCACGATAAAACTGTTGCCCTGCGCGCGCGCAAGGTAGGCCATCATAGGCTGCTGGAGATCGGTTGGGAAGCCGGGATACGGCAAAGTCTTGATGTTGACCGCCCTTGCCCTTCCGTTGCCCTTTACCTGCATAAAGAACTCCCGCCCGTCGTCGCCTTCGGTCACCGCCGCGCCGCTTTCCATTAATTTGGCGGATATGGCCTCCAAATGCGTGGGGATGACGTTTTTGATGATGACGTTCCCGCCGCAGGCCGCGGCGGCGATCATAAACGTGCCGGCCTCGATTTGATCGGGTATGATGGCGTAGTTGCAGCCATGCATCTGCTTGACGCCGGTGATGCGGATCACGTCCGTGCCCGCGCCCTTGACGCGCGCGCCCATCATGTTGAGGAAGTTGGCGACGTCCACCACGTGCGGTTCTTTGGCGGCGTTTGCGAGCACCGTCTGCCCTTCCGCCATAACGGCGGCCAGCATGACGTTGATGGTGGCTCCCACGCTGACCACGTCAAAATAGACTTCCGCGCCCGTAAGCTTATTTGCCCTGGCTTTTACCAGGCCATCCTCCAGCACGACCTCCGCGCCTAAGGCCCGCATGCCCTTGATGTGCTGGTCGATCGGCCTAGGACCGATGACGCAGCCTCCTGGCAGCGCAAGCTCCGCGTAGCCGTAACGACCCAACAGCGCCCCTAGCAGGTAGTAGGAGGCGCGTAAAGAGCTTACCATATCGAACGTGACGGAATGGCTGCTGATGCGGGAAGGATCTATGCGCATGCTGACGCCGGGCGTAAATGTGACGTCCGCGCCGATTTTGACGAGGATTTCCTTGAGGATGTTCACATCCTCAATAAAGGGCAAATTCTCCAGCACACAGGTCTCGCCCGCCAAAATAGCGGCTGGGACGATGGCCACGGCGGCGTTTTTCGCGCCGCTGATGGTGACGGTGCCCTCCAGCGGGTTCCCTCCCCGTATGGTATACCATTGCTTCATTTCGTTGGAACGTTCTCCTTTAAGGAATGAAATCGCATCCGGCGCGCGCCGGATTAAAACATCTTCTTGCGCCAGAGCAGTACGGCAACCAGGCCCGAAAGCCCGAGAGCGATGCCGAGCACAATCCAGAAGCCGAACGGGGAACCCTCCCAGGGCACGCCCGTGTTCATGCCAAAAAAACTCGAAACCATGGTCGGAATGGAGAGCACGATGGTAACGGACGCCAGGAGCTTCATGACGATGTTGAGGTTGTTGGATATAATGGAGGCGAACGCGTCCATCGTGCCGGACAAAATGTCCCGGTAGATGTTACACATTTCGATCGCCTGCTTGTTTTCTATGATAACATCCTCCAAAAGATCCGTATCTTCCGGATATTTCTTGATGTCCTCGTTCTTTAAAAGTTTTTCCATCACCACTTCATTGCTCGTTAAGGAAGTGGAGAAATACACCAGGGATTTTTCCAGCTTGAGCATCTGGATCAATTCCCGGTTCTTCATGGATTTGTGCAGCTCGTTCTCCACCAGCATGGAGGCTTTGTCAATCTGCTTGAGGTACTGCAAAAACCGCGACGCGTTGCGGTACAGGAGCTGCAGCAGGAAGCGCGTTTTCTTTACGGTGGAAAATCCGCGCACGCGGCCTTCCATAAAGTTTTCCAATATGGAGCTTTCCTTCAGGCATACGGTCACGATGCCGCGCTCGGAGTAAATGATGCCGAGCGGTATGGTATTGTACACAAACGTACGGCCTTCCGGCTGCACGGTGGGCATATCCACAATGATAAGCGTCTGGCCGTCGTCGCTTTCCACGCGGGGGCTTTCCTCTTCGTCCAGCGCGGCTCTGAGGTAATCCTCTTCCAGACCCAGTTCTTTTGAAACCGCAGCAACCTCCGCATCCTCCGGGTCCGTCATATGGAGCCATGCGCCGTCTTCAAAGCATTCGAGTTCCGTAAGCTTGCCGGACTGCGTTTTAAAAATCTGAATCATTTGGATTCACCCCCTTTTCGCGTCTAGACAGCCCAATAAAGCGCCATTGCTTCACAAGGCCATACTGGCTTTCACAGTATACCCCATAACATGCGGCAAAAGCAATAGCGGAAGGAGGCCGCTAGTCGAGGTATTGTCTGGGGTTGTAGGGAATACCGGCTATTAAAAGTTCCAGCCTTATTTTAGGTTCCTGCTCCTCGTCAAGAGGGCTTGCGACAACGCCCGCGGCATCGCCTTTTTTCACGGCGTCGCCCGCTTTTTGGGCGCATTGGGCAAGGGGCGCGATGCGGGTGACAAAGCCGCCGCCGTGATCGATTTCCAGCACATACCCATAACTGCCCCACGCACCCGCGTATGTCACAACGCCTGCGGCGGGTACATGCACCTCGTCCCCCGCATGGGCCTTGATATCCAGGCCGTTGTGCATCACATTTTCGCCTATGCCGAAATTGGCGGCGACTTCGCCCTTAACGGGCAGGCTGAGTGCAAACCCTTCCGGCGCTTTGGGGCCTTTTTGCCCTTCCTCGCGTCCCGCGGGCTCTTTCGGATCCTTTGCGGTATACGTGCCTATCATCGCCTGCTCGGTCACGGGTTCAATGAGCGTGACCTCGTCCTGTACCGCAAGGCAGGATTCCTGTTTGCCGTTGACGTATACCGCCTCGCTGATGGTAAGCCGCTCGCCCTCGCGCCCTTTTTTGACTACGAGGCGCGAACCCTTGGCCAGGCGTTTGTCCTCTTTTTCCTCAGTCTGATACGGAACATGCTCCAGATAGGCCGCGCGCGTGATGCACCGTACCGGCATCAGCGAGGGGTCGGCACTGATTTTTGCTTTTGCTGCTTCGAGCGCAATGGGTTCAACGCCGCTTTGTGCACTCCTGAATTCCGCCTCGGGGGATAGCTCCGCAGCAGAAAGCACTTCGCCTTTCGGGATTTCACGGCTTCCCTGCTCCAGCCGCCAGGTAAGCAGCTGCTGCGCTTCCTCCTCGCTTGCAAGCGTCAGAAGCGGCGTGCCCCCGACATATACCGTCACCGCGCCATACACCGGCGTGGGCGTGGGGGCTGCTAAAGTAGGCTCCGGCTCGGGCGTGAGCATGGCCGCCGCAGGCAGCGCGGGAAGCCCCCGCATATTGGCGGAAAGCGCCGCAACCAGCAGCAGTATGAGCACGAAGGCGCCACCCCAATACCCGATGCGTTGCTTCAAGCGTAATCCCCCCGTTCTTTTCCTACAAAAAGCCCCGCCAAAAAAGGCAGGGCAAGGCTATTTCAAAACAACGCTTAACTCATGAGGGAAAGTTCCAGCGCTTCATATACCGCCCGTATGCCTTCCACAATGCGCGGGCCGGGGCGGCCGGTAAGCGTGGCGTCGATAGAATAGATGCGGCCTTCCTGCACGGCGGGGAGCTCAGAAAATCCGGACGCACCCGCAACCGCTTCAAGATCAATGTCGGACGAAACAAGCACCACATCCGGCGCGAGTACCGCGATATCCTCCGCGGAATAGACCGGGAACGTTTCCGCCGAGCTTGTTACGGGGATGCCGCCCGCAAGCTCGATGAGATTAAACGCAAGGGAGTTCGTCCCTGCCGCGGTGGCTTTGCCATCCTGATACCCAAGCACAAACAAAACGGTAGGCTGGCGGTCCAGCTCCGCGGCGCTGGTGTTTACCTCCTGCACCGTCTGCTGCATGCCTTCCACCACCTTGGAGGCGTCGGCCCGCAAGATCTGCGCCGTCAGCGCGATGCCCGCGTATACGTCGCTGTAGGTCGCCGCTTCCGCGCAAACCACGGGAACGTTCTTCGCGGCGAGTTCATCCACGGCTTCCTGCGGGAAATCCCGGTTTACAAACACCATATCCGGCGTGAGCGCAAGTATGGCCGCGGCGTCCGCGCCGACTTTTTGAAGGGAAGCCGCTTCTTCCGGGAAATCACTGCCTTCATCCACGGCGACGATGTTGTCCTGCGCGGAAAGCGCAAAGAGAATTTCCGTTGCGGCGGGCGAAAGCGAGACGATGCGCTGCGGTATGCCGTGCACGGTGACCTGCCTGCCCATCATATCCGTAAGCACCGTCGCGGGCGCATTCGTTCCTCCTGTGATCGGGGTGGGGGCGGGCGGCTCCGGCGCCGCGGTTTCCGCCGGGGTTTCCGCCGCAGGGCCTTCCACGGGTGCCTGGCACGCCGCAAGCAGCAGCACAAAAGCGACAAGTACGGTTAACCATTTGTTGCGCATATGCATATGATTCCTCCCGCCTGTACGCCGCAAAGGTAAAGCGCGGCTGCCTTTGTACGTTTTGGGGCGCGCGCATGTTTTTCGCGCGCCTACAGAAGGCCATACAGGAACAAAAAAATTGTATCATCTTCCATCCGCCCACGCAATGCACGGTACGCTTGTGTTCATACAATGTTTACGTATCCTATGAGGTATAAGAGAACCCAACGGCCAGCAATGTTTGCGCCGCGATATAGGTGGACATGACCGCAAGCGTGCCATAGCGGGTTTCTTTGACTAAGATTTGGTTGGAGAGTATGGAATCGGAGATCAAAAACAGCAGCGAACCCAGCAAAGGCAGTACGTTATGACCGGAAAGCGCGTAAAGCGCCGCACATGCGCTCATAAAACAGAGCAGCGTCGCGTACAGCGCGCTCCCCGCAAGCATGTCTTTTTGCGCGTGTGGGCGGATGCGGAAGCAGGACCACAACAGCCCCGCGCCGTAAACCGCCGCCAGGAGGGCCAGTACCCACCACGCGGGCAATTGGATGCGAGGGAACAGGAACGCAAGGTAGAGGATATGCCCCGCCGCAAAGCTTGCAATTCCCAAATAAAGATTCCTTTTGCGCTCATCGTGCAACAAAAAGAAATCCCCCACGCAGCCGCATAAAAGCGCCAGCGAGATGACCGCGGAGGGCGCTTGTGCAGATAGCGTATACCAGAGCATCAGCACAGGCATTAAAAACGGCTTTGTAAACCGGCGCAGCTTTTGCATTTGCCTTGCGCACGCGTACAGATGGACGACGGTCAGGATGCCAAAACAAGCCAGCACGAAGTTGGACATCACGGGTCCTCCCAATTTAGACTCATAGGGTTACATTGAGGGCCCTGCCTGACGGACCCACAGTTTGCAATGGTTGCGCAATCCCTAACGGGCTTGCGTTCCCTTGCGTACTGAGCCTCCGCCTCGCTTACTCCGCCACTGGCGGCGCTCCACTTTGGCTCCCAAACACCCGCTTAGGGCCGTAACAGTGGTACCCGGGGTTCTAAAACCGATTCACAGGATCGGTTTTTTCCCTTCGGGCAACGAACCCGCTTCCCTTCGGGAAGCCCCAAAGAACCCATAAGAAATAATGAAGTTATTCTCATAAACGGAATCCAACAAACTTACTCTTTTATTTCCCCACGTTTCACCTTGAGCTTTGCGACATAGTCGGGTTTATTGACCTGCTTGGCTCTCGCCACGGCCAAAGCGCCCGCGGGCACTTCCTCCGTAATAACGGAGCCCGCCGCCGTGAACGCGCCCTCTCCCACCGTAACGGGTGCGACCAGGCTGGTGTGGCAGCCGATGAACGCGTTGTCCCCAATGACGGTGCGGTGCTTTTTGTAACCGTCGTAATTGACAAACACGGTGCCGCAGCCAAGGTTTACATGCCTGCCCACGTCGCCGTCCCCGATATAGGAAAGGTGGGGCAGCTTGCTTCCTTCGCCTACGTTGGAATTCTTAACCTCGATATAATTGCCCACCTTGCAGTTGTTGCCGAGGTTTGCGCCGGGGCGGAGGTTCACATAGGGCCCCAGCGTGACGTTGTCGCCAACGACAGCATCTTTCGCCACAACGCCCTGCGCCGCGCAGTGCTTGCCGAATTGGCTGTCCACAATACGGCAGGCGGGGTAAAGCGTGGTGCTCTCCCCTATGACCGTGCTGCCTTCAAGCACCACGCCGGGATACAGGGTGCAATCCCGCCCAATCTTCACGCCCGCATCGATATATGTTTGCTCCGGGTCGATCATCGTCACGCCCGCGAGCATATGCGCGCGGTTGATGCGGCGGCGCAGTACGGCCGTGGCTTGCGATAGCTGTACCCTGTCGTTTACGGCAAGCGCTTCCTCCGGCTCTATGGGCATGGTCTGCACCATGTCCCCGGCCTTTAAAAACGCCGCCACGATATCCGCCATGGAAAGCTCTGAAACACCGGGCGCGGGAAGGGAAGAAAGGATTTCAACAAGCCGCTCCGCGGAGAAGCAATACGCGCTGACCCGTACCTCCCGCACATTTTTCTGCGCCTCCGTGAGCGCGGCCTCCTCCGCAATGCCCAATACGTGCCCGTCCCAGTCGCGCGAAATCCGCGCATAACCGGAAGGATCCTCCGGCTTTGCAGTCAAAAACGCCGCGCCGCAGTCGATCTGCGCGAGCGTTGCAAGCGTCTGCTCCCGTAAAAGAGGCACATCGCACGCAAGCACCAGGATTCGCCCGCTTTGCTGTTTGATATACGGCAGCGCCGCAGCAAGAGCCGCGCCAGAACCCTTTTGCTCCCCCTGCGCGCAGTAAGTCAGGCGCTCTTTATAGTGCGCCCTGATTTCCTCCGCGCCGTAACCCACTACCGCAAGCGGAACGCCTTCCGTCTGGAGCGCTTTCGCCGCCTTCAGCACATGGCTCATCATAGGAATGCCGCACAGCGGGAACAGCGGCTTGGGTGCGGCGGAACGCATGCGGCTGCCTTCCCCCGCAGCAAGCAGGATCACGGAAACGGGTGTATGCATGATGGATTCCTCCTTTTTCTTCAAGAACCGGACTCTTTTACTAGTATACAGTTTATGCCGCTAAAAAGAAAACAGAAAGGACGCATTTTGCGTCCTTTCTGGATACACCCTTTTGGCCCAAAGCCTCCCTTGTGAAAGGGAGGTAGTCAAGACACCTATGATAGCAAGAGTTTGTTACAGCCCAAGCGCCGCTTTCAGCGCGTCCACCTTATCCTCTTTTTCCCATGGAAAGGCGGGATCGCCAAAGTGGCCGTAAGCTGCCGTTCTGCGGTAGATGGGCTTGCGTAAATCCAGCATGCGGATGATGGCCTCGGGCCTAAGGTCGAATACCTTCTGCACGGCTACGCTAAGAGCCTCGTCGGAAACCTTGCCGGTGCCCTGCGTATCCACCAGCACGGAAACCGGCTTTGCGACGCCGATGGCGTAGGCGATCTGTATTTCGCAGCGGGAGGCAAGCCCCGCCGCCACAATATTCTTTGCGACATAGCGCGCAGCGTAGGCTGCGGAACGGTCCACCTTTGTCGGGTCCTTGCCCGAGAACGCGCCGCCGCCGTGGCGGGCATAGCCGCCGTAGGTATCCACGATGATTTTGCGCCCGGTCAGGCCGCTGTCCCCGTGCGGGCCGCCGATGACAAACCGGCCGGTCGGGTTGATGAGCATGCGCGTGTTTTTATCCAGCAGCTCCGCGGGGATCACGGGGCGGATGACCTGCTCGATGACGGCGGCTTCGATTTCCTCCTGTGTCACGTCCGGGCTGTGCTGGGTGGAAACCACGATGGTGTCTACCCGCACGGGCCTGCCATTTTCGTATTCCA
>JAFABA010000213.1 GCA_023426265.1 Bacillota bacterium | reverse complement strand
ACGCCGCCATACAGATGCGCACACCTTACGGCATGCGCATCAAATTGGTTGCGGGGGTGGGATTTGAACCTCACGACCTTCGGGTTATGAGCCCGATGAGCTACCAGACTGCTCCACCCCGCGACGGGCCGCTTCTTAGCGGCAAGTAATAGGATACCACGGCAAGCCGCCTGCGTCAACCCTATTTTGCATGAAAGAATATGCGAAAGAACAATATCAAAAAGTTCCCGGGCCATTGGATTACAGTGGCATAGCAGGGCGCTCCGTGCGCTGCTGACGTAAGAAATTGAGAAGCATCCATATAATAATCCGTCCAACCTGACGACATATGCGTCAGATTGGACACCTTGCGTTCGGTGTTGCACGTCAACCCCGAACGCAAAATCTCAAAAAAATAATTTATCATTTTTTTTCAAAAAAAAGCAAGCCGCGGCTGATGCCGCGGCTTTTATCGTTACAGCTTTGCACGCCTTAGCGGCTGCTGGTGCTGCCGGGCATATTCTGCTCAGCGTAGGCAATCATGCGTTTCACCATTTCGCCACCGATGGAGCCGGCTTCGCGGGAAGTCAAGTCGCCGTTGTAGCCCTGCTTCAACTGAACGTTGAGCGAGGACGCCACTTCGGTCTTGAAGGCATTCAGCTTAGCCTTGGCCTCGGGAATCTGCAGTTGATTCGAAGAGTTGCTTGCCATATTGTTTCTCCTTTCTTTTGTATTATTGCAACAGCGGCTGTAAGATACAGCCCCTGGAACAACCGGTTACGCTCGTTACTGGGGCATATTCTGCTCGGCGTACGCGATCATGCGTTTTACCATCTCACCGCCGATGGAGCCTGCCTCGCGGGAGGTCAGATCACCATTATAGCCCTGCTTCAGATTGACGTTCAGGGAAGAAGCGACTTCCGTCTTAAAGCTGTTGAGCGCTTCCTTTGCTTGGGGAACCAGCGTACTGTTTCTGGCCATTGTTTTTCCTCCTTTCATCAGGTTCTGTATTTAACATGCCCCGGCGTATGGTTTCTATGACTGGAACTTATTTGTAATCGCCGCGCGGGGATGTCTTTTCCGCGTATGCCCCTGCATACGCCAAATAAAAGGTCTTTTCATCATCGTCTGATATTATCATGCGTAGAATGAAAAAACACATGCATCAGAAAACAATCCGGTGCATGTGTTTTTGTTGTGAATTTTGTATTTTATTTCTTTCGCTTTTGGTACGTTAATTATTTGCGATTTCGCGCATGCGCGTCTCGTAGAGCGTTTGCGCCCGCGCTAATACTGCCGACGTCTCCGCCGTTTCTCCTGCGGCTAATATCGCGTCCGCCGCGCGCTGGGCTTCAAACAGCACGTCCATGTTGGCGGCGATTTTCGCGGCGCTCAGCTCGTCCGCGCCGTGCTGCCGGGTGCCGAAGAATTCCCCCGGCCCGCGCAGTTCAAGGTCCCGCTGGGCAATCACGAAGCCGTCGTTTGTTTTTACCATGGTTTCCAGGCGCGCCTTTGCCGTGTCTCCGCCCGATCCGTAAAGCAAAAAGCAGAACGATTGCGCGGTACCGCGGCCCACGCGCCCGCGCAGCTGGTGAAGCTGCGCCAGGCCGAAGCGCTCCGCGCTTTCAATCGCCATGATGGCCGCGTTGGGTACGTCCACGCCGACCTCCACCACGGTGGTGGAAACCAAGATGTCCGTGTGATGCGCGCGGAACAGGGCAATCGCTTCTTCTTTTTTCGCGGCGGCCATGCGCCCGTGCAGCAGCGCGATGCGAACCCGGGGCAGCAGGGCGCAAAGCTCCTCGTAGACATCCTGCGCGCTATGAGCCTCCATTTGCTCGGATGTTTCCACCAGCGGGCATACGACGTAAGCCTGCCTGCCTTCCGATACCTGCCGTTCAATAAACCGGTACATGTCCTCCCGCTTTTCCTCGGGCACCAGGCGGGTCAATACGGGCTTGCGGCCCGGAGGCAGCTCGTCGAGCACCGAAAGCTCCAGGTCGCCGTAGAGAAGCATGGCAAGCGTCCTGGGGATGGGCGTGGCGGACATGATGAGCACGTCCGGCGTTTTTTCGCTTTTGTTGATGAGCTGTGCGCGCTGCCGTACGCCGAAGCGGTGCTGCTCATCCGTCACCACAAGGCCAAGGCGGTGGAACACAAGCCCGGATTGCAGCAGGGCGTGCGTACCCACCACCACTTTGATTTCGCCGTTTTCGATTTTTTGGTACGCTTCGTCGCGCTCCTTCTTTTTCATGCCCCCGCATAGAAGGCATACGGTATCCGGATGACGCGCTGCAAGCTGCTTATAATGCTGCTGCGCCAGGATTTCGGTGGGGGCCATCATGGCGCTCTGGTATCCGTTTTCCGCCGCCACCCGTATGGCGTAAAGCGCCAGTATGGTCTTGCCCGAGCCGACGTCGCCCTGTATGAGGCGGTTCATAGGAAGCGGGCATTGCATGCCCTCTTCTATTTCCGCAAGCACGCGCCGCTGCGCGTCAGTCGGCGCGTAAGGGAGGCTTTTGACAAACGCCTCACGGAAGCCCTTCGTTTGAAAGCTGACGCCTTCCTTTTGCGCGCGCGCTCGTTTTTTCAGCCCGATGGCCATAAGGTAATAAAGCATGTCCTCAAACGAAAGCCTGCGCCGCGCTTCGGAGAGCGCCGCCTGGTCCTTCGGAAAATGGACGTTTAAGAGCGCCTCTTTTATGCCGCAAAGGCCATAGCGATTTAGCAGGCTTCCGGGCAGCGTTTCCTTTAAATATGGAAATGAAAGCTCCAGCGCCCTGCCTACGGCATCCCGCACCTGGTGCTGGGAAAGCCCCTGTACCAGCGGATAAACGGGAAGTATGCCGGGCTGCTTGTCCGATACGGAGGGATTGACGAGCTTCACCCCGCGTGCGGTATCCACCCGTCCGCAAAACACCTTAAACTGCCCCGCATGCAGCGCGTTTTTGCGGTACGGCTGGTTGAACCAATTGACCTGCATATGCCCCGTTTCATCCTGCGCGCGTACGGTGACAATCTGCAGCGCACGGGAGGGACGGATCAGCTGCGGCTCCTGTACCACTTGCAGCCGTATCGCCGCAAACTCGCCATGAACAAGCTCGTTTACCGTTTTCAGCGTTGAAAAGTCCCGGTATTCCCGCGGCAGAAAATACAAAAGCTCCTCCACGGTATTTACCGAGAGCTTTTGGAACGCGGCGGCTCTTGCCGCCCCTATTCCTTTAAGCGCGGAGACGGGCGTTTTCATGTTTCCTCCGTAAAAAAAGACGGCTGCCCGCATTTTAGAAAACGGGCAGCCCGAAAAGTAAGCAAAAAATTATTCCACGCTAAAATAATAGTAATAAATCGGTTGGCCGCCGTTTTCCACAATAAACTCCACATCGGGGTAATCGGGCTGCAGAGCGTTCACCAGTTCCACCGCCGTCGCTTCCTGCATGCTTTCGCCATAGAAGATTGTAACGATACAATCGGGCTGGCCGTTCTTATTGAGCATTTCACGAAGCAACTTGAGAGAGACTTCCTGTATGCTTTCATCCACCGCCACAATCGCGCCGTCCATCATGCCGATCATATCGTCCTTGTGGATCTCTGTGCCGTTGAATGCGGTATCGCGCACCGCATACGTCACGGCGCCCGATATGACCTTTGTAATGGCCTCCTGCATCCGCTTTGCGTTCTCTTCCACGGAAAGGTCGGGGTGAAACGCCATGGCCGCGCAAACGCCCTGCGGGATCGACTTGCTATTGATCACCACGACGTTGCACTCGGAAAGCTCCGCCGCCTGCTGTGCCGCAAGTATGATGTTGCTGTTGTTGGGCAGAACGAATACGTTCCTCGCGTTGACCTTGAATATGGTCTTTTTGATGTCCTCAATGCTGGGGTTCATCGTCTGCCCGCCCTGTATGAGCGCGTCCACGGCAAGGTCGGAAAATACATTCCCTATCCCTTCGCCGGACGCCACGGCGATCATGGCAAATTCCTTTTCATTGTTCTTGCGCTGCGCGTGTATGGCACGGTTCTGCTCGCGCATGTTTTCAATTTTGATCTTGTCCACCTCGCCGAAGCGGAGCGCTAACTGGAGCGCCTTACCCGGATCGTTGGTGTGCACATGGGTCTTGATAAAGCCGGTATCAAACGCCACAACGATGGAATCGCCCAAATGGGACAGCTTTTCGCGGTACCGGTCCACATCTTCCTCGGTGATTTCTTCCTTGAGGTGGGTGACGAAGTATTCCGTGCAGTAGCCGAAGTGGATATCCTCCACGTTTTCGAGTGAAAGCACGTCTTCGTCAAACTGTTCCGGCGTTTTTTCCAGGGACATTTCGCCGACTTCCTCGCCGGTAAGCGCCATCTGAAAGCCGCGGTAAATGGTGACGAGGCCTTTGCCGCCCGAATCGATCACGCCCGCTTCCTTCAATACGGGAAGCAGGTCCGGCGTGAGCTTTACGGCCCGTTCGCCTTCTTCGATTATGGTATCCAGCAGCGAAAACGCGTCCACCCCATCTGCAGCGGCCGCGCGCGCGGCGTCCGCAATCATACGGGCAACGGTGAGTATGGTACCTTCCTTGGGTTTCATAACGGCCTTGTAAGCAGCCTCGGAACCCATGGCGAGCGCTTCCGCAAACTGCGCCGCGTCCATATCCTTAGCCCCTTTGAGCGAACGCGCAAAGCCGCGGAACAGCTGGGAAAGGATCACGCCGGAGTTCCCGCGCGCACCCTTGAGCGCGCCCAGGCTGAGTGCATCCGCAACGCAGGTCACAGTGGAACAATCCGCGGAACGTATCTCCTTGATGGCGCTCTGCATGGTCATGGTCATGTTGGTGCCGGTATCGCCGTCCGGTACAGGAAATACGTTGAGCGAGTCGATCAGCGCGCGGTTCTTTTCAAGCAGCGCGGCGCCAGTGACAAGCATCTCCCTGAGCTGTTCGCCATTGATTATCTTACCATCCAAATCATTATCCTCCCACTTGCGCGCTAATACAGCGGGCAACTCCCGCGGCATGGCGCGCTATCCGCTATACGCGGATCCCCTCCACATAGATATTGACGTTGCGTACGGTCAGACCTGTCATTTCCTGCACGCGATAGCGCACGTTGTCCCTCGCGTTGATCGCCACAGCGGACAGGGACACGCCGTATTCCACCGTGACATACAGGTCGATGTCCACTTCGCCCGGGCCTGTCGTCGTCACCTTGATGCCGCGCTTGAGATTGTCCTTTTTGATCAGCTCGATGATGGAATCCGAAGCGGTTTTCGCCTTCATGCCGACAATGCCGTAGTTTTCGCCCGCGGCATATCCCGCAATGCTGGCGACAAGATCCTCGGAAAGTATGATTTTGCCCAGTTCATTCCTGGTCTCAACTGCCATACCGTTCCCTCCTTTTCATAAAGCGTATGCGTCCGGCCCGGCCGGACAAAGTCACAGATTGACCCATAGTGTGTAACCATTTTACCGCAACGCCGCATTTCTAGCAACTATGCAATTTTTATGCCCCTGTTCACGGCCTTTCATTCGATATGGTACAATCATGCATATGGACGAAAAAAAGCGATATTACACTTATATCCTTCGCTGCGGCGACGGCACGCTATATACCGGCTACGCCGCCGATCCTAAGCTGCGCGTACGGACGCATAACGCGGGAAAAGGCGCAAAGTACACCAGGACGCGCCTGCCCGTAACGCTCGTCTATACGGAATGCTTCCCTTCGCGCAGCGCCGCACAGCAGCGGGAGGCGCAAATAAAGCAGCTTTCGCGCGCGCAAAAGCTGCTTTTAATAGAACGATGTCAGAACGTTTTATCCTCGGATCCAAACTAGTCCGTATTCGATTCCGGGGAGGACTGAGGCTCTTCTTCCGCTTCCCCGCTCTCTCCCGTTTCCGGCGTTGCGTCGGGTGTTTCATTCGGGCCGGGCGTGGACTTTAATAATTCCGCGCCCTTTTCCAAGAGCTCCGCGGTGTCCTCTTTGATGCCGGATTCGGTCAGGAAATCGTCCGCGGATTTCGTGAGATTCTCCCAGCCGTCCTTGATTTGAGCCAATATGCCGGAAGCGGGAAAGTCAAGCCCGTGCTCCTTTTCTAAATACGATAGCCCCAGCAAAACAACGAGCGCTAAGATAAACAGCGCAAGGAGCCCCTTTAGCAGCTTTTTCAAACCTACTCTCCTATCCCGTACGCGCCGGACAAATACGGCGCGAGCTCTTCTTCCGGTAAAACAAACGTGGGCGCGCCCGCCTCATAGGTCGTAATTTCATAGGGCCTGTACAGCAATACGATACTGCCGCCCTCAATATAAAACGGCTGGTCGTCCCCCACGGGAGGGACTTCGCAAAGGAGCGTCAGGTTTTTCTGTTTTGCCATATCGGTCACAATGTCGGGAATTAATCCCTTCCAGCCGGTATCTTCCTTGGAAAAGAAATCAGAAAGTTTGCAGCTGCTCCCCGTCTTTAAATCAAGCGTCACAGGAACGAGCGCATTCGCGGTTCCGCCGTCCGCGCCGATCACTTCCACCACGCAGGAAAGCAGTTCCTTGGAATTGTACGTGATATTCACAACATATTCCGCGGTGGGGGAAATGCCTTCCTTCACCAGCGCGCGCGGAATCTGCACGCGCATCACGGACCCGATTTCGACCACGCTCTGCAGCGTCAGAAGTTCATCCGCTGTTTCTTCGGCAGGGGTATCCTCGGGCGTAGGCAGGGGCGTTTCGGCGACGGTTGGCCGCAAAGTCGGCTCAGGTTTCTCCGGCACGATAACCGGCGCAATCCCTTCCGGCGCGACCTCCGTTTGCTCGGAGGACGCCGACGCTGCGGGTATAGGCGCCGGAGTCTCTATGGGCGTTTGCTCCAAATCCGCTGCCGTGGCCTCGGATAAAGCTTTGGCGGGCTCTTCCTGCTTCTGCTCCACCTGCGTGGCGGTGGGGACGGCGGGCGCAAACTCGGTAGTGTCGGCAGGGGCGGGGGCAGAGCAGGCGCAAAGAAGGAAGGAGCACAACAACAGCCCCATACCATGCAGCAGCTTATAGTTCACGCGGTAGCGAACTGTCATTCGCTTACGCCGCTCTTTGCATACCGGCCGGATCATAATTCACCGCCAACCTACCCGCGCCGTTTCCGCCTTTGCATAAGCGGAAACGACAGAATGCGCCTTGTCTTTATGCGTATAGTGTACCATGCCTTCATAACGGGTGACTATGAATTTACTGTAAAGCCTTGCCCGTTTCAGCGCCCAGCCGCCCTGAAAAAGCGCGTTTTCCCGCTGTAAGGAAAGGAAATACCTGTAAGGCCGCTTCACGGAAGTTTTGAAATTTCTTCCTCAATCAGCAGCAGCTCTTTTTTCGCCACGGCCTGTTCAATCATATCCGTAAAATCCACCAGGGCTTCGCTTTCTCTTAGCTTGTCCACCTGGGGGCGCGTGATGGGATGCACGGGCACAAACACCGTGCAGCAATCCTCATAGGGAAGTATGGATGTTTCATATGTGCCGATCGCGATGGCCCGCTCCACGATCTCCTGTTTGTCAAAGCCGATCAGCGGGCGGAACACCGGCAGGCTGACGGCATCATTGGTGACGGCAAGGCTTTCCAGTGTCTGGCTTGCCACCTGACCGATGGCCTCGCCGGTGATAAGCGCCTGTGCCCCGTCCTCCAGGGCAATCTTTTCCGCGATACGCATCATCAGCCTGCGCATGAGCACCGTCGTCTGGCTGGAAGGGCATTTCTCATATATCGCGAGCTGGATTTCCGTAAATGGCACAAGATGCAGCCGCACTTCCCCCGCGTAGCGCGAGAGTATGCGCGTAAGCTCCACAACTTTATCCCGCGCGCGCTCGCTGGTATATGGGTAGCTGAAGAAATGGATGGCGGAAAGCGAAACGCCGCGCTTTGCGATCATATGCCCGGCCACGGGGCTGTCGATCCCGCCGGAAATCAGCAGCGCCGCGCGCCCGTTGCACCCAGCCGGCATGCCGCCCGCGCAGCGGATTTCCCGTACGTACACATAGGTTTTTTCCCGAACCTCCACGCCGACGAGGATATCCGGCGCATGGACGTCGACTTTCAGAGCCGGGAAACGTTCGAGCAGCAACCCGCCCAATGTCCTGTTGATTTCATCCGAGCGCATGGGGAAGTTCTTGTCCGCCCTTCGGGCATGGACTTTAAATGTTACATTGGGCTGCTCCGATAGCACTTCGCCCATCATATCGCCCGCCGCCTCAACGATGGCGTCGAACGATTTATCGACCGCGACCGCCGGGCTTACGGAATGTACGCCGAACACGTGCTTCATGCGGCGCACGGCCTCGGGCATGGTCTCCTCCGTGAGGCCATATACAAACATACGGCTCTGCGCGCGCTCCACGCGCGCATGAAGGCCATGTAGCGCGCGGATGATGGCTTGTACCAGCTTGCGCTCGAAAAAGGGGCGGTTCTGCCCCTTCAAGTGAATTTCCGCGTACCGGACCAGCAACACTCGTTCCTGTATTCCCTGCATCTTTTGCCTTTCCTTCTATCTATCTTCTTTTGTAACGCCGCAGGAACGCGACCGTATCAAAAAGCGCCTGGGCGGTTTGGTCCATTTCCTCACCGGTATTGAACGGGCAGAGGCTAAAGCGCAGCGCGCCTTCCTGCCTGGGGCCAGCAATGCCCATGGCGGAGAGTATGCGGTTCTTTCCCTTTTTGTGCGCCGAGCAGGCCGAGCCTGTGGAAACGAGTATACCCCGCTCCTCCAGCGCGTGCAGAAGCACCTCGCCCCGAACGCCTAAGAAAGAAGCATTGAGTATATGCGGCGCGCCGTTCTCCGGCCTTGGGCCGTTGATTACGGTATCCGGTATCTGGCGGATGTATTCCGCAAGGCGTATTTTGTTGACGCGCATGGCGGAAACCCATTCCGTCTGGTTGGCACGATAAGCCGTAAGCGCTGCGTCCATGCCCATGATACCCGGCGTATTGGTGGTACCGCTTCGCAAACCACGTTCCTGCCCGCCGCCGATAAACCCGCCCAGAAAGGGCGTGTTTTGCCGCACATATAATGCGCCGACGCCTTTGGGGCCATGGAACTTGTGGGCGCTGATGGAGTACAGATCGCACGGGACCTTTGCAAACGGCATCTTGCAGAACGCCTGCACGCCGTCCACATGGAACAGCGCCTGCGGCGCGCGGTTCTTGATGAGCGTGTAGGCCTGCGCGATATCGTTGGCCGCGCCCGTTTCGTTGTTCACCTGCATGATGGAAACGAGGGCGGTGGATTGATTGAGCGCAGCTGAGAGCGCATCCATGCGGACGGCGCCGTCTTCGTCCACATCCAGATACTCTACGGCATAGCCCTGGTTTTCCATAAAGCGAAACACTTCAAATACGGACGGATGCTCAATTTTTGTGGTAATGAGCGTACCGCGCGTACGGGACGCGAATTGGGTGGCGATGACCGCCATGTTGTTGGATTCGGTGGCGCCTGAGGTATATATGATCTCGGCGGGGGCAGCGCCCAACGCCTGCGCAAGCCGGGCGCGGGCGTCGTTCACGCTGCGTTCCACCCGTACGGCAGGGCCGTATGCGCTGGAAGGATTGTAGTACTCCTCTTCAAAGCAATGTTTTACAGCGGCAACCGCCTCCTCCAATGGACGCGTCGTGGCACTGTTATCGAGATAAATCATAGTCGTACACTCCGATCGCACGGTTAGCAGTATTACCGCGCGTTGCTGTATGGCCGTTAAAACGGCTCCTGCTATATTAGTATGCCGCAGGATGGTTTTTGCTTTCCGCCGCGGGCGATATTGGAAGTTTAAAGCGCATTTATTATAGCACACTATTCTTTTTTGGCAAACAAACAGGCCTGAATCCCGGGTCTCTCAGACTTTGGAACTTGTAACTTCCTCCTGTTTATGGTATAACCCGACTTTATCTGTAAAACGATCCGCTAAGCGCGTTGACAAATATTACGTTTAGTGATATATTACATTAAACGTAATACGCTTGGAGTGGTCTGTATCAGAGACAACATAAAAGGCGGCGCCCTGACCGAAACGACATTCCTTGTCCTGCTCGCCATGCATAAACCCAATCATGGATATGGGATTATGCAGTTTATTGAAACGGAGACCGGCGGGCGGGTTGTGTTGGGCGCTGGAACTCTATACGGGGCTATCAATACGCTGGTAAAGAAGAAATGGATTGCCCCATTTGGGGCTGAGGCTGACAGCAAGAAAAAAGAGTTTGTGATAACCGACGCCGGAAAGCAGAAGGTAGCCGAGGAATTAAAGCGCATGGGCGGGCTCCTGAGGCTGGCGTCAGCAATTGTCAATGGAGGCAATCCAAATGAGTAAAACGGTGTTTCGATTTTTCTTTGATTTCCTGGACGGACAGGAAAAGTGGCTCAACTGCATGGCCCAAAGAGGTTACCGGCTCAAAAAATGTGGAAGGATCACCTATACCTTTGATGCGTGCAGCCCGGGCGAATATGAGTATGCCGTTGAGTTTATCGGCGATAAATCCTATTCCAGAGCAAAGGATTACCGCGCGTACCTTGAAGGCATGGGATTTGGAACCATGACAAAAAATATAAATCTTAATTTTTCTTATGGCAAAATACGGTGGCGGCCATATGCAAAAGGTATGGGGCAAATTGCCACGTTGCCCGGCGGCTTCAACAAAGAGCTTTTGATTGTGGAAAAAAAGAAAGACGGGAAGCCCCTTGAACTGCATACGGATGTGCAGGATAAGCTGAATGTTTATAAAGCCGTAAGGCTCGCCTATTTCTGGGCGGTTCTCATGGCGTTTGGACTTGTTGCCATGACATTTATCCCCAATGTATCCAATCTGTCGGCAACCACGACATGGGTACTCCGAGCTGTTATTGCAGCCTTCGGCACTTTGTTTCTTATCCCGGCGGTGAAGTATTCTTTATTGGTCGGCCGATTACGGGATGAAAGCAAGACCTTTGAATAAATGCGTCAAACAGGAATTTGTAAGGGGGAAATGTTATGAGTAAATATAACGCTTTATGGGAATATGTTCAAAAGAGCGGCAGTCCGTCAATCAAACTATCTTTCGCTGAAATCCATGATATCGCGGGAATCGAGATAGACCATTCTTTTTTGAAATACAAAAAGGAACTAACGCAATATGGCTATCAGGTTGGGAAGATTTCTCTTAAAGAACAGACAGTCACTTTTAATAAGATTGGTTAAGGGCCAAAACACCAATTGAAAGGAGAACATTATGCCGGGAGCTGGTTGGCTGAATCTGGGGAGCCTTGTGCTGGGGCTAGTTGCATGGCTGCTTCCTGTTGTTAATCTGGTGCGGAGCGGTAAGGCTGGCCAAAGAAACTTCGCCGTTCTTTCCATCGTAAGCGTCAGCACATGTGCGGTATCGCTGTGCCTGCAAATCTTCTATACCGATTATCTGGTAAAGATAGGGGATTGGGCGACGCTTATGGATACTTCCTCCGCGGTGGCATTGGTTTCTGCAACGCTCCTTGTGATTACGCTTGTGCTCAACGCAGTCGCCTTAATCGTATATTACAAAAAGAAGTCAAAGGACCGGCAGGAGTGGCCAGCTTAGCTGGCGATTATTTATATGATGCAAAAGGAGGTAATGGCTTTTGATATTACTAATATGCGGTGCTTCTCACACCGGAAAAACCCTTTTAGCGCAGAAACTACTGGAAAAATACAAATATCCTTATCTATCAATAGACCATTTAAAAATGGGACTTATTCGCAGTAAGCAAACAAATCTAACCGCACTTGATGACGACAAGCTCACCGATTACCTTTGGCCTATTGTGCGTGAAATTATAAAAACAGCCATAGAAAATAAACGAAATTTAATTGTTGAGGGTTGTTATATTCCGTTTGACTACAGAAATGATTTCACAAGCGATTATCTCGCTTTTATAAAGTACATTTGCCTTGTTTTCAGTGAAAGTTATATTAGAAATAATTATGATACCATCATGAGCAATGCAAACGTCATTGAAAACCGCTTAGATGATGACTACCAAAGAGAATTGATGATTGCCGATAACAAGCAAGTTCTTAATGAGTGTGAAAAATATGAATGTAGATATATTCTAATTGATAAAGATTATAATCAGGATATCCACGTAGTTTTTGAAGAGCAGCTTTAGCTGCGCATAATTTATATT
>JAFABA010000123.1 GCA_023426265.1 Bacillota bacterium | reverse complement strand
CGTATCGGGCAAAGAATGGGGAAGACCTGACGCATTGCACCCATAAGCTGTTTGGGAACGAGCGGTATGTGCGTGTAGAGATTGTGGACGCACAGGGCCGCAAAGCTTGGACAAACCCTGCGTTTTTAGATTAAATCGCCCGAGGCGGCATAGAGAAAGCAAGAGATGGGGGAAACGGATATGTCATTGGAAGGGGAAGGCCGCAAGTCGCATATTTTACGGGCGCTGGGGTCCAAGGGAAAGGTGAAGGTGAACCTGCTTTCGGAGGAACTGCGGGTGACGCCCGAAACCATACGGCGCGATCTGGAGGAGCTGGAAAAGGAGAGCCTCGTGAAACGGGTATATGGGGGCGCCATCAGAACTACAAGCGAGAACGAGCTTCCCTATGCCGACCGTACCATCCAATACATCGCTGAAAAAAAGAGCATCGGCGAGCGGGCCGCCCGTCTCGTCTGCGATAACGAGATGATTGCGGTCGATGTCGGCACGACTACACTGCAGATGGTGCATCATATCCTTCCAAGGAAGAATCTTGTTGTGGTGACTTCGTCCTTTTCGGTTTTAAAGGAATTGATCCAGTACAAGAACAGCGATTCCTTTTCGGGCCGCATTATATTTATTGGCGGCGATATCAATTCCCAGCAGATGACGGCCTCGGGAACGTTGGCGGAAGGGTTCCTTGAAAACCTTTACATGGACAAAGCGTTTGTGTCGGTTGCGGGGCTTTCGACAGAAGGCGGACTGACTTCTTATGATATCAATGAATGCACGCTGACAAGAAAGATCATCCGTCACGCCAAGGAGACCATCGTACTTGCGGACCATTCCAAGGTTGGCTGCCGCAACCATTACAAGATTGCGGATCTGGCCGAAATCGATAAGGTGGTCTGCAACGTGGCTGCCCCTGCCGAGTGGAAAGAGCCGCTTGCAAAAATGGGCGTGGAATGGATTTGCGTTGGATAAACCCGAGCTGCTGCTGTCTACACTATAAAAAAGTTTTTACTAATTATGGAGATTTCTCCCTCAATCGGGCGAATACTTAGCTTACTCAGGGCGTACAGATGGGCCTGGGATACCATAAGTATAACCGGGCTTCGTGAAATGCGGGTGGTGCTTTGCTGTTCTGCCGCCCTCTTTGTGGTATAATCCTCTCTGAGGTGAGACAGTGGAAATTCAGGTTGAATCAAATCGCGTCTTTGTAGAGGACGCAAACGGCAATATCATGGCTGAGATTACGTTCCCGTCAGTATCGGATACCCGTGTGAATTTCGACCACACATTTATTAGCCCATCTTTCCCGGGCAAGAGTATGTTGGCGACACTCATGCGGGCTGCCGTGGCCCAAATACAAGCCCAAAACCTTCAGGCAACGGCAACATGTCCAATGGCAATCAATTGGTTTGAGGAACACCCGGAGTTTGTTCGTGCATTGGATATATGCTAACTCCGTCCGGCCCGGCAGCAAAAGCCGGGCTATGCTTTTTCCCACCGCATGGTCGTGTCGACATTGCACTGACCGGGATATAGGACTGGCCCAAACTTATCTCCGAGTATGGAACTGACTACGCTCGACAGGATCACTGTGATGGAGTTGATAGAATCAATCGAGGCCGGTGAAGGCAGGCGAGTGAATGGCCGGCGGGAACAGGGAATATCCATCCGCTATCGGCTTATTGGCAATCTACTTGATAACGCCAAAGAGGGCATCGCTTAGGTTGCTAAACGATGTCCTCAATGGAAAACCCTTAGTTTCACGGACCAACCGCATGATCGGGATTTAGCCGGTTTGAACGGCGGAGAAGGGGGATATGATTTCGGCCATCGAAATCGTCTTACTTGTGCTTCGTACTGCGCAGCCGGTCTGGGCACGAAATCCCGGCCGCTAAAATCGCTCCACTGGAGCGATTTCTTTATGCGGCTTCAAATCCAAATCCTTCTCAATATAAACCAAAAACAAAATCCATCTTGTGGGCGAATTTTGAAAGTTAGATCATAAAAGATGCCAATCGATACATCGGGCTCACAGCATCCGGCTTAAAATAAAAGAAATTATATAGTATAATAAAGTCGAATTCTAAGAATGCTGGTGCGTGTATGTTTATTGCCGATCTTCATATCCATTCAAAATATTCCAGAGCGACAAGCAAGGAATGTGTGCCTGAATTCCTCGAACTGTGGGCGCGGCGGAAGGGCCTTGACCTGATCGGCACCGGAGATTTCACCCATCCCGTGTGGCGCGAGGAACTCAAGGAAAAACTTGCCCCTGCGGAAGAGGGGCTCTACGTGTTAAAGGAGCCGTTCCGCAAGGAGCCTGCCGTCCAAAATGGAGATTTCGTGCCCCGCTTCATGCTCTCCGCCGAAATCAGCTCCATCTATAAAAAGAACGGGAAGGTGCGCAAGGTCCATAACCTGATTCTTCTGCCAAGCCTTGAGGATGCCGAGGCCCTGTCCCGCCGTCTTGAAGCCATCGGCAACCTGCATTCTGACGGCAGGCCGATCTTAGGGCTGGATAGCAGGGACCTGCTGCAGATTACTCTTGACGTATGCCCGGAGGCCATATTTATTCCCGCCCATATCTGGACGCCCCATTTTTCCCTGTTCGGCGCATATTCGGGCTTTGACGATATCACGGAATGCTTTGAGGATTTAACGGGCCATATCCATGCGCTTGAAACCGGACTCTCCTCGGATCCGTCCATGAACTGGCGTCTTTCCATGCTGGACAAATTTACCTTGGTTTCAAACTCCGACGCACATTCGCCTGCTAATCTCGCAAGGGAAGCCAGCCTGTTTGATACCGCGCTCTCCTACCCGCATATCTCCCGCGCCCTGCAAAACCGGCATACCGGGGAATTTTACGGTACGCTCGAATTTTTCCCGGAGGAAGGGAAATACCACTGCGACGGGCACAGAGCCTGTAAGGTCTGCATGCAGCCCGCTGAAACAAAAGCGGCCTCGGGAATATGCCCTATCTGCGGCGGCAGGATCACCGTAGGCGTGCTGCACCGGGTGGAGGCGCTGGCTGATCGCGAGGAGGGCTTTGTACCCCCGGATTCAAAGCATTTTGAACGGCTTGTTCCACTTCATGAAGTGATCGCCGCTTCCATGGGGATGACGACCGCAAGCGTAAAGGTAAAGGCGCAATACGATAATTTGATCCATACTCTGGGGCCGGAGCTTTTCATCCTCCGTCAGGCGTCCCTTTCGGATATCAAACAGGAAGCGGGGGCGCTGGTCGCCGAAGGCATCTCGAGGCTGCGTTCCGGCAAAGTGGAAATCCAACCCGGATACGACGGAGAGTACGGCAAAATCAAACTGTTGGACAAGGCGGAAATCGAGCTGATTTCCGGACAGATGAGCTTTTTTGCCGGAGGGAGCGATAGACGCCCCACCCCCAAGGGAACGCAGCCGCAGAAAGCGCCGGTACAAAAAAAGACCGCCCCGGCCCCGGAACAGACCATGCCGCACACCACCGTGCGGCAACCGGATATGCCTTATGGGTTGAACCGGGAACAGTGGGAGGCCGTTTCCGCCGGCGAACCCGCCGTCGCCGTCATTGCCGGCCCCGGAACGGGCAAAACAAAGACGCTTGTCAGCCGTATCGCTTACTTGATCGAAAAGTGCGGCGTGCACCCTAGTGAAATTACCGCCGTTACATTCACCAACAAGGCGGCGGGCGAAATGCGCGCCCGTCTTGAAACGCATTTGGGAAGCAAGCATGCCGTAGACGGCATGAACATCGGTACCTTCCACTCCATCTGCCTGCAGATTTTGGCCGAGCGAAAGGGCAAAAAGAGCATGCCCATCATCGATGAATCGGATGCGCTTTCCATCGTCAAGGATATTCTGAATACCCTGGGCCTGAAAAATTCACCCCGGGATGTCCTGCGGGGAATCTCCCTGACCAAGAACGGCATGACGCCCGCGGAAGAAGGCGCGGATATCCCATCCGAAGTATTGGAACTGTATCAGGCGCAGCTTGCGCAATACAGTGTTCTGGATTATGACGATATCCTTCTGGATGCGCTTGCGCTGTTTGAGCGCGAGGATCGGGATGATGCAGAGAAAAAGCACCTGTCGGCCGCCTTTTCTCATATTCTGGTGGACGAGTTTCAGGATATCAACGCGCTCCAATACCGGCTGATCAGGGCCTGGAGCGCAGAGAGCGCCGGAATCTTCGTGATCGGCGATCCCGATCAGTCCATCTACGGCTTCCGGGGATCGGACCCCCGTTGTTTTGAGCGGTTCATGGAGGACCATACCCGGCTCCGGCAGGTAACCCTCACGAAAAACTACCGCTCTACGCCCGAGATCATCCGCTGCGCCCAATCGGTCATGTCCGAGAAGGCCGCCATCCGGCATGCCCTGGAGGCAAAAAGGGAAAGCGGCCTGAACGTACGCCTGTTGGATGTGGAGGATGCGTTTTCGGAAGCGCTGTTTGTGGCCAAGGAGATCAACCGCATGGTCGGCGGGATGGATATGCTGGACGCGCAGGGATCAACATCTGTGAAAGGAAAAGGTCCGGCTGGGCTAAGAGGCTTTTCCGACATCGCGGTATTGTACCGCACCAACCGTCAGGCCGACATTCTGGAACAATGCCTGCAGAAAGAAGGGATTCCCTATGTGGTCGCCGGGCGGGACGACTTTCTTATGGAGGCGGAGGTCCGCGAAGCGCTCGCATTTTTCCGGTTTTTGCTCAATCCGGAGGATCTGGTTTCTTTGCGGAACTGCCTGAAGAATGCGGACGTCCGGCAGACGGACATTGCGCAGAAAATCATGAAAGAATATGCGGCGGCGGAAAAGAGCATATCCGCCCTCGATGAAATTTTGAACGGCGTTTCCTCCGGCACCGGAGGCCATCTTCAGGCGCTGATGGCGCGGTTCCGGAAATACGAGCCTCTTATCCGCAGTGAAAAGCCATGGAAGCTGATGGAACTTTGGATTGAGGACGGCGGGCTGGCGGAATCGGGTTGCATGCAGATGCTTTTCCATACATCGGTGATGTATGACAACATGGCGTCGCTGCTTCATAACCTCGTACTCGGGCGCGAGAGCGACCTAGTGAGAAGCGGTGGGAAAAAATATGCGCCGGACGCCGTTTCCCTCATGACCTTGCATGGGGCAAAGGGCCTGGAATTTCCCGCCGTTTTCCTGTGCGGCGTGGCGGAAGAGCTGATCCCTTTCAAAAAGCGCCGGGGCATCTGCGACATTGAGGAAGAAAGACGGCTTTTTTACGTAGGCATGACGAGGGCGAAGGATGAGCTCATTCTTCTGAACCCCTCCGCGCCGTCGCCTTTCCTTGCCGTACTTGCTCCCGAAACGCTTACAGCAGAGAACGCTTTCCCGCGTA
>JAFABA010000111.1 GCA_023426265.1 Bacillota bacterium | reverse complement strand
GCAGCGCCGCTTTCGTCATATAAAAGTGGGGAAAGATGTTTGTTCGGTATGTATTTTCAAGCTGTTCATCCGTGATATCCAATATGCTTTCCTGCGGAAACTGAACGCCCTGGTTTAAAACCAGGATATCTATTTTCCCAAAGCTCTCTAATGCTTTATTTACCACTTCTTTTGAAAACTCGGGCTGCCTCAGGTCCCCCTCCGCAAACTCCAGCCGGCGCCCATAGTATTCTACGAACCTTCGGGTCAAATCGGCGTCTTTCCGCTCCCGCGGCGTGAACGCTATTACGATATCCGCACCTTCTTTTGCAAACCCGATTGCGACGGCGCGCCCGATGCCGCTGTCTCCTCCGGTGATGATAGCGACTTTCCCGTTCAGTTTTCCGCTGCCTTTATATTCCGGGTTATCGGAGATCGGAGTGGGATCCATCAGATATTCCAACCCCGGCTGCACATCCTGATGTTGGGGCGGAAAAGTGATAGGCGTTTCTCTGCATCTTATCTCGTGATCAAAATAAGGATAGACCGGCACCATAAGAATCACTCCTTTATGTTCTTCCCCATAACATATTCACAGCGTCAGGAAAGTGCCATAAAACAGGCGATGCCGAACAGACGAAGAAAAAACAAACCGCTTTGAAAAGAACTGATATCCGGCCTTAAATGAAACACCGCTGATAAACCTGCGATTTTAGCAGCGCGAGTTCGTCCCGCCCACCCTACGACACAATAACAGATTATTGATTCCTGTTACGGGTATGAATGAATCATGGGCGGCTGTGCTCAAATGCAGGCGAGAGCGGGGGATTATCGATGACATACACAGCAAACACGCCGGAGGAATACATTGCCCAGGTACCGGAAAACAGGAAGCAGGCAATGGAGTTGCTAAGATGCGCCATAAAGGAGAACCTGCCGTCTGGCTTTGAAGAAACCATGCAGTACGGCATGATCGGCTATGTTGTCCCGCACCGTATCTATCCTTCGGGCTACCATGTAACCCCGAAGGAACCGCTGCCGTTTATCAGCATCGCTTCACAGAAAAATCATATCGCCTTTTACCATATGGGGCTCTATGCCTCTCCGGACATCCTGAACTGGTTCACCGCGGAATATTCCAGGCGTGTAAAGACAAAGCTGGATATCGGAAAGAGCTGCGTCCGGTTTAAAGACGTGAATGCCATTCCATATGACCTGGTGGCGGAGCTTTGCGGGAAGATTGCTTTAGCGGACTATATCGCAAAATACGAGATGTCGGTTAAGAAATAACATATGACCATGTTTCCTCGGCGCGCATTCTTTGCCCGCAGCACCTTTAAGGTGCTCTTTTTTCTTTCTCGCCGGAACAATCCTTCGCCCCGGATTACGCTGCCGAAAAATCATTCAGCCGAGGCCTTGACAAAGCGATTTGACAGTGATATTTTTAAATCGTAAGTAGTAAGTAGACAGTAACTTGGAACTTTTATGGCAGACGCAGAACGATCAAAGGAGCATTGGTATGGCAGACCTGAAGTTGGCCCAAAGTTTTTCTCTTGTTGCATTGAATGCGCAGGACAGCCTCCACATGACGGCCATAAAGAAAGTGGCTTTGCGCTGCATGGCAGCTGCCGTTATTTTGGAAGCTTACCTGGACAACGCTTTTATACAAACGGGGGATACCCTACATTTACAAAATAGCGCGCTTAACCAGTCCCATATCCCCTATCGGGAAGCCGTTTTGAACCCTTTGCTCAAAAAAGACGGGATACAGGGCAATTTAGGCCAGTGGCTGAAAAAGGCTTCCGCGCTTCCCGCCCGGCAACTTAAAGCATTCGAGCATGCCATGGCGGGCTCTCTGAACGAACTCGATCTGCTTGATGAAATTCCCAATCTGCTGGGGTGTGACCTCTATTATGACTCAGCGGGCGTCGATATAAAGGAGTACCGCAGCGATATGGAGGAGTATGCACGGGTAACCGAGAGTATCCGGGCGGAGATTCTGGAGATCGGCCCGGTAACGGATGAAACGGTCTGCGCGCTCTGGCTTCTTCGGGAAAGCGGATGCATGCACGATCTTTTTTCGCAGAACGAGCTGAAGAAGGTCGCCGTCCGGATGGATGAACTTTATCAAAACCATCCGCTCGCGAAGGCGGTATTCCCGGTGCGTATCTCTCGTGGAATTGAGATTGCCATGAAAAATTTCTTGCGTATGAAGAAATCCGCCGTCAGGACGCAGTTCGGGACCGGCGTCAACTTCGTCTATCCGTTTCTCGAGCGCTCGCAGTCCATTTTCATCGATACGGAGGCCTGGTTCTCCAATGCGGAAAAACGGCTGCACGATGTGAAGGTGCGGCTGGAAAATAACGGCCATATATTTACGGTGCTGCACGAAGGGGAGACTCCGCTGATCAAAATAGACAATATCGTTTATGTTGCCGTCCCGCATGCGGTTTATGGAAAAATTCCCATCCAGGGTGTGCGTCTCCGCCCGAGACGCTCCATCTAAAAGGAGCTAAATTAAGATGTCCAGGCAGCGTTCCATGGAAACCATATCGGCGTCGGAGTACGTATCCATCGGCGAATTGGTACGGCTTACCAATTGCCGCTACAGCACGCTGAAATTTTATACGGAGGAAGGCATGCTGCCCTTTGAGCAGGCGGAAGAAAACCTGACGCGCCGGTATAAAAGGGAGGGAACCGTTGCGCGCATCCTGCTGATTAAAGAATTGAAAGAAAAAGGGCTCTCTATCCCGCAAATCAAAGAAACCCTCCCATAGATCGCAAGCATCACTTGTTGCATCCTATATGGGACCTCCCCGGCCCAGGCAAAGCAGCCCGAAGGAATTGAACCTGTGGGCTGTTTTGCTTTATAATGAATTCAATTGGTATCTTTTAACACCATGCCGGTACAAGAACATATGCCTTGCGGACCCCTTTCTTATTTAAATGCAGGAGGAAACAACAATGGCAGTCCCGCGGGAATATCAATCCGATATTGAAGCTATTCTTGCAAAACGCTATGACAACGGCGGCGATTATTGGACGACCCCGGACAAACGCCTGAGCAAAGGCGGCCTGTTTTCCACCCTGGAGAGCGCGCTTCTGCTGCTGGAGCTGGGCATGGAGCCCGCCGACCCCCTGTTAAAAAACGTTGCCGACCTGATATTTGGCGCATGGCGCGAGGACGGAAGGTTCAAGCTGTCGCCGGATGGCGCAATCTATCCCTGCCAGACCATCCATGCCGCCAACGTGCTTTGCCACCTGGGCTATGCCGCCGATGAAAGGCTGCAAAAGACATTCGAACACCTTCTGAGTATACAGTACCAGGACGGCGGCTGGCGCTGCAACAAGTTCAGCTTCGGAAGAGGCCCTGAAACGGAGTTCTCCAACCCCGGCCCGACATTAATGGCGTTGCGCGCGTTTCGGCTTACTCCCTTTCTTAATACCGAACCGGCGCTCGATAAAGCCGTGGAGTTCCTGCTTGACCATTGGACGATCCGCAAACCCCTCGGCCCCTGCCATTACGGAATCGGCACGCTGTTCATGCAGGTGGAATATCCCTTTGCCAATTATAATCTGTTTGTCTATACCTACGTTCTTTCTTTTTATGACAGAGCCAGGAAAGATGAGCGGTTTTTGAATGCGCTTGCCACTTTAGAATCCAAGCTGGTGGACGGCAAGGTTGTGGTGGAGCGCGCGAACCGGAGCCTCAGCGGCCTTGCCTTCTGCAAAAAAGGGGAACCGAGCGAATTGGGCACAAAACGCTACCATGAGATATTAAGAAACCTTGGGAAAAGCGGCGGGGTTGAATAGCCTCACCGCCCCGTACAATACCGGGTAATAAAAAGGCGCGGGCGGGAGCCCGTGCCTTCAGTTTGTCAAAGAGCCCATCCCCGGTCAAGCGGCGGGGTCTAAGATAACTTTGTCAATATTGGCAGCGGTAAAATCATACCACGTTACATACGGTATCTTCTGCCATTGGCTGAAAGCCGCATTATACTCATCTTCCGTGGCGCTTTGATGATTGACAAAGTAAGACTCGCTCACATTGTTTTCTGAATCGGTTTTTGATTCGCAATAAGTAAATTTATCGATCAAGTAGGTGTTCTTATCAAAAGTAATTGTACAAATTCCAACGTCAGCCGCGCCGCCGGAAGATACAAATGTTCCGTCGGTCCTCAGATCGCCAAATTGTCTTCCGGAAAAAGTGTAACCATAAACTACACCGTCCTGATAGCTTAAAACTTCAACGCCGTAGCCGTTACCGTTCACGTTAAGCGACAGAATTACCGCCGGTGTGCCTCCATGTCCTATATTGATAACTGCAAAACTTGCCACATCTACGGTAACTTCTTCCGAACTGATTGCCTGGTTCAATTGGCTTATATTTAAATTTTTGTTGGCATCGGTGCTGAAAAACTCGGCCTCATTTTGTAACACCGGCTGATACGCGCTCAACGGTGATATCGCCGGCTGCGCGGCTTCAGCTGACGTTTCACCGCTACCTGCCGGAGCGTCACTTGCCGTTATCGCTGATGATGTACCTGGCTGCGTAGGCAGCGGCGTTTCGGCAGGTAAGGAAGACGGCTCGCCGGAATACGCTGCGGAGTTGGCAAACACGCTGGAAACACCGCCGTTTTTTGAACAGGCACTAAAAATGAGCAGAAGCACGAACGATAACAGTATAGCAGCTGCTCTCTTAGAAAAATGTACATGTTTCATTTAAATCACTCCAATACTTATAAGTTAATATCGCTTTATATGCTTTTGTTTGTTGAGGGTGCTTTACACAATATGGATTCGAATGGACCCCTTCATACTTTAAACGATTTTTCCTAATTTTTCAATCTGGTGCTGCGGATTTTACAGCCTGTATCCGCCGGTTTGAGTGGCGGTTTTACTGCTCTGCGTTTATACTGTTCGTAAACGAGGATAAATGAACAACGGGGTGCGATATGAACCGTATTGACGCGTTACAGAGCCACATCGACCAATTACTGTTAGAAATGCCGGACGCTTCGGAACGGCGCTGGGCATACCTGCACCTGTATGGGGTCGCGCAGGCGTGCGCGTTGATCGCGCTCAAGCGTGGGGAAGACGCGGAACTTGCAACCATGGCGGGCATGCTGCACGATCTATATAGATGTACCGCCTCCGCCGCGAAAAGCCATGCGCAAAAGGGAGCCGTTCTCGCACGGGAGATATTGAACAAATTAGGCTTCACCACCGATGCGGAGACGGGGCTCATTTGCTCCGCCATCCATCACCACAGCGAAAAAAGCGGAGCGTTTTCGGGCCTGACCGAAATATTGATCGACGCGGATGTGATGGAGCACTGCCTGTACAATGTGACATTGCCCGTGGATGAGAAGGAAAAGGACCGGTTTCATAAGCTTATGCAGGAGTTTGGGATTCGCAACTCGGGCTGCGGCACATAATCTGATCCCTGCGTTATGTCCCGTAGAACTTTATATCTGGGAGGCTGCACAAATGAGACCGAGAGAAGTCTTACAAAGATTTGTTGACGCGTTCAATCAATCTGATGCTGAAACCCTATCGTCGCTTTATGCGGAAGACGCAGTCAACCATCAGGTTGCAAACGTGCCGGTACAGGGACGTGACGAAATCAAAAAAATGTTTGAACGGGAATTTGCACAGGCAGAAATGGTTTGTATTGTGGAAAATATGTTTGAAGACGGTCAATGGGCAATCATGGAATGGCGCGACCCGCTGGGCCTGCGTGGTTGTGGGTTTTTCCATATTGTGAATGATAAAATTATTTTCCAACGTGGCTATTGGGATAAGCTTTCTTTCCTCCGGCAGCATGGTTTGCCTTCTGAGTAAGGCGCAGAACAGGTACTTTGGAGGAGTTCGGGCTTCCGCGCCCCGTACGTTGAATCGCTGACTTCAATGCCCTTTCCGTGAGGATATAATAGTGGATATCACGTTTGGCAAAAAGATAGATGGCGTTACCTATTTGACGCGTACAGGGGCATACCTGATTGCGTTTGATAACAATTTACTCGCGTGTATCAGAACGTCAGGACGATACTTTCTTATAGGCGGCGGCATTGAAGAACCCGAAACCCACACGGAATGCATTCTGCGCGAATGCTTGGAGGAAACCGGATATGCTGCGGATGTTCAAACCTATATCGGCTGTGCGGAAGAAGCCCGTTTTTATCCTGGGTATGGCTACTTCCATCTTATTCAATTTTATTATTCTGGCAGATTGTTGAAAAAGCAGCTTGAACCGGTTGAGCCTGATCATGGCCTTGCACGGATAGCGCCGGATGAAATAGATGAAAAGCTCTATATTGAAGCGCAACGGTGGGCTGTAAAAACGTATTTGCAGCAAAAAGCAGAGCGCTCCGGTTAAGCGATTTTCAGTTCCGTATGGTATACTTGCTAAAAACCTATGAAAGCGGAGACAGATTACCCCATGGGCGTCAGAAGCACGGCAAAAGCGATTATCCTGCATAAGGGCAAGGTGCTGCTCAACAAATGTTACGACAAACACAACGGCCACTATTATTCGCTGCCCGGCGGGGGGCAAAACCGGTATGAGCCGATTGAAGAAGCAGTCGTCCGCGAATGCCTGGAGGAAACGGGTTATACCGTAACCCCGGTCCGCTTTGCCGCGCTGTGCGAGGAAATCTGCTTGGATGAAGAAATCAGGAGGATTTATCCACAGTATGCACACAAGTTATACCATATCTTTGTCTGTACGTTAGCCAGTGAGGAAGGCAAGGCGCCCACCGAAACCGACGATCTCCAGCTGGGCGCCGTGTGGGTGGATGTTGCCGCGCTTTCCTCTGTTCGCCTGCTTCCCAGGGCGGTGGGGGAGCATATAGCGGAAATGATTAAAGGCGCGCCGCCGATGTTTTTGGGGACCGAGCACCTCCCTTTCAACCACGGATAACGCCGCATCCGCTCGTATCCTGGCACAAGACAAGTTTCTACAAAATGCAAAAACGCACGCATTCAGGGGATTCCTGGATGCGTGCGTTTTTTTGATGTGGGGCAGGAGGATGCGCCGGGGCAGTTAGGGTAACCGGCGATGTCTTAAATAAAATAATATTTGTCGTATATACTTTACATAAGGTAGCTTTTGTGCTACTATTTCTTCCATGGAGGCGATACTATGGGGCGAAATATTCCAATAAAGGTTGCGCGCGCTCAGCTTGATATGACACAAAAGCAGCTTGCCGAAATCGTTGGGATCTCCCGGCAGACAATGAACGCCATCGAGCAAGGAGAATATAACCCGACAATCAAGCTGTGCAGGGCAATCTGCAAAGCGCTGGGAAAAAGCCTTGATGAATTATTTGGGGAGGAAGCCTGCGATGAATAAGCAAAAATCCAATCTGGATGAAATGCAGGAACAAAAGCTGTTAAAAATCGAGCACAACGCCGCCTGGCTTGCATTTTGGGGCTTGTTGGCGGCAATATTAGTGCAAACCATTCTTGGCGGCGAAGATGTTTGGCGCAATATCGTTGCCGAATGGATCGTATTCATGTGCCTTTCTGTCTATTTGGTGATCGCCTGCATCAGGAACGGCATTTGGGACAGGAAATGGAAGCCCAATCTGAAAACGCACACTATCGTCAGCCTCATTGCAGGCATTGCATGCGGCGCCGTATTCTTTACCAGCTCATATATCAAATATAACAAATTACTGGGATCTGTTGCTACAGGGCTGTTCGTTTGTATTTTTACTTTTGCTGCGACGCTGGTTGCTCTTACAATCGCTGCATCGCTGTATAAGAAAAGGCAGAGCAAGCTTGAGGCTGCGGGCGAAGACGAAGCCGGAACGAACGGATAAAAATTCGCTTAAGGATAAATTCAGAAGCCGCGCCTTTGCAAAAGAGCAGCTTCTGACTGTCAACAACCCTTTTTTCAGGGGCTTTGCCCCCGAACCCCCACCCAAGGAACACCTCCCTTGGGAATCCCTTCGTCGGAAACGCCCTATTCTAGGGCGTTTCCGGGGATGGGTTCATAGGGCCGTTACGGCCCTATGCGGGTGTTTGGGAGTCGAAACTGAGCGCCGCCAGTGGCGGAGCAAGCGAAGCGGAGACTCAGTGCGCAAGGGAGTGCAAGCTCGTAGGGATTGCACAACTATTGCAAACTGTGGGTCAAGCAGAGCCCTCAATGTATCTTTTGTAGATATCCTGAGGCCGCCTTTGCAAAGGGGCGGCTTTTTTGTTATGCACAGTTATGTCGAAAAGTCCCCGATAACGGATTTGACCAACGCAAAGAGCCAAAATAAGCACTGGATATGCCGTTGATTTGTATTCGACATTTTCGTATTTTTTTTAACAAAATAGATTGACATATATCTCACAAAGTTTTATAGTAGCTACTAAGGATAGCTACTATTGGGTATGCCTTTCCTGCGCACCTATACAGCCGAATACGCAACCCCAATACTTGCAAGCCCCATCTGAAAACCTTATGATAAGAACAGCAAAGGAAAAAAGAGGATACGGCATGGGGGATATGATCAGCCGTCTCAGGGAGTTCGGCTTTACGGAGACGGAAGCGAAAGTGTATATCGCGCTGCTGCAAAACGGGGACTGTACCGGGTATGAAGCCAGCAAGTACGCGGGCGTGCCGCGCTCCAAAGTCTACGCTACTCTGGAAGCGCTCGTAAGCCGCGGCATTTTGGCCACCACGCTGCGGGAGAAGACAAGCGTGTACCGCGCCAAGCCCATCGAGCAGCTCGTTGCGCTCATTCGCAACCAAACGGAGGACGCGCTCACCCGGCTCGAAGAGGAGGCCCGCGTGTTTGAGGCCCCCCGGGACGGCGAACAAATCTGGCAATTGACGGGCTACCAAAGCATCCTCAACAAGTGCCGGCAACTCATTGAGGACGCAAAGCAGGAAGTTTTGATCCAGATCTGGAAGCAGGATCTGGATGCCCGGCTGGAGCAATGCATCATCAGCAAGCAGGCGGAACTCGGGCGCGTGCTCGTCATCCTATATGATGAGGAAGAAACGTATGGTACCGCCATCGAACGCTTTTACCCGCACGGTTTTGAGGCGGATAAAATGCACGACGCGGGCTCCCGGTGGATCACCATCTCCGCGGACTCAAAGGAAATGGTGCATGTCTCCATCCAGAACAAGGAGCGGGCCACGGCCATATTTACCCGCAACGCGAGCATGGTGTTTTTTGCGAACGAATACATCAAGCATGACGCATACTGTCTGCGGCTGATCGAGCATATGGGGGAACGTGTAAAAGCGGTATTCGGTGAAGATATGGAAGGGATACGCGATGTGTTTGCCATCCAATAAGTAATTGGGGGAGCTCATCATGACAGTCGTAACCATCATATTGATCCTGGTTGTCCTGGTCAACGGCGCGTTTGCATTCATGTTTATCCGGGACCTCATCCGCCACAAGGGCCAAACCATGAAAGAGCATGGGAATCCCTTCGCAATGGCCATTTCTGAATTTGTGATTTTCCTTCTCTCCACATTCGGCGTATCGGATTTTGCCATAGGCGCTTCGCTCTACCCGCGTTTAAAGTGGGTGGAGGATAAAAAGCTGCCCGGCACGCTCAATACCGCCTGCGTGATTCCCGTGGCGGTTATGGCGCTTGCCTACATTTCCACCATCAATGTCGGCTATGCGACCCTCATTATCGCCATCGTGGCGCAGGTCGTGGGCGCGTACATCAGCCCCCGCTTTGTGGTAAAGCTGCCCGTCAACATCATCAAGCGCTTTGTCTCCGCGGGCCTGTTTGTCGCCGCCGCCCTGATACTGGCCGGCAAGTTCAACATTTACCCCACCGGCGGCGACGCGACGAGCCTTACCGGCTTCAAGCTCGTGCTGCTTGGCGTTTTGTCCCTGATCTACGGCGCGCTCAACAACATCGGCATCGGTTCCTATGCGCTGACCATGGCGACCGTTTACGCGCTGGGCCTCAACCCCGGCGTGGCGTTCCCCATCATGATGGGCGCCTGCACGTTCTCCGTACCTGTGGGCAGCATGCAGTTCGTGAAACTGGACAGCTACTCCCGCAAAATCACGCTGTTCGCCGCCACCGCGGGCGTCGTCGGCGTTCTGGTCGCGGCGTTCGTGGTCAAGAGCCTGGATGTTTCAGCACTCCAGTGGCTGGTGGCTGCCGTTATCATATACAGCGCCATCACCATGCTGTTGAGCACGCGCAAAAAGGCCGCTACCGCCAAGACGGAAGTTTGAGCTGCGGAAAGGTGATGGCATCAATGGAAATCCTCGTTCTCAAACAGGAAGAAATGCAGGCCGTATTGCGCATGAAAGATGCGGTGCAGGCCGATAAGGACGCGCTTGCCATTTATTCCGCAGGCAAAAGCGACATTCCCCTCAGGGTCAACCTCAACGTGCCGGAGCATGAAGGCCAGAGCCTGTATATGCCCGGCTACGCCGCGGAAGCGAATGCTTTGGGCGTAAAGATCGTATCCGTTTACCCTCGCAACATCGAAAAAGGGCTCACCAGCGTCCCCGCCACCATGGTGCTGGTCAACCACGAAACCGGCGAGGTGTGCAGCATTATGGACGGCACATACCTCACCCGTATTCGGACGGGCGCGGTATCCGGCGCTGCAACGGATCTCTTGGCCCGTAAGGACGCCAGCGTGTTCGCGCTCTTTGGCACGGGCGGACAAGCCGCAAGCCAGTTGGAGGCCGTGCTCACCGTGCGTCCCATCAAAGAAGTACGTGTGTTCGACATCAGCGCCGAGCGGGCACAAACCTTCGCCGCGCGCATGGCGGAACAGTTCGGAAAAGCCTTCGGCGTTTCCGTTGCCGCCGCCGCCACTTCGGCGGAAGCCGTGACAGGCGCCGATATCATCACCTGCGTTACCACCAGCACCCGCCCGGTGTTCGACGGCAGGCTCGTCAAAAAAGGCGCGCATATCAACGGCGTCGGCGCATACACCCCCGAGATGCAGGAGATCGACGAATACGCACTCATCCACGCGGACAAGGTGTATGTGGATACGCGGGACGGCGTGCTCAACGAAGCAGGCGATCTCATCAAGCCCATTCAAAAAGGCACGTTCAGCGCGGACCGAGTCACCGGCGAGCTGGGCGAGGTCGTTTTGGGAAAGACGCCCGGCAGGGAACGGGAGGATGAGATCACTCTCTTCAAGACCACCGGCACCGCGGTGATGGACGTGGTGACTGCCCGCCGCATCTATGAGGCGGCAAAGCGGCAGGGGATCGGTACAATAGTCACTTTCTAATAAAGGTTTTGAGTTCTTAGGGGTTGTCACGACCCTAAGCGGAGGTTTGGGAGACGTAGCCGCGCGCCGCCTGCGGCGGAAGAAGCGTGGCGCAGTCCCAGTGAGCAAGGGAGCATACATATGCGACCATTGCGAACTGTGGAGCCAGAGCCTCCAATAATTCAAACGTAAGGGGCGGATACCATCTGATATCCGCCTCTCACCCATTGCGCTACAACGCCCCTGGGCGTTATTCTGGGCGCGCCTCCCGCCATTTTCGAGCAGTTCCGCGCCGCGCCGCTCAATGCCACATTGCCGGCCGGATTGGTTACAACCGTATATGGAGAAGCCCGCTTTGTTTCACATAGGCACTTAACGCCCCCGCCGCGTATAAAAAACGGCCTAAAAATGCGGTTTCTCCTGCTGTTTGCAACGAATTTCACGAGTCTGGAACTTGTTTTTGCGCTCTTGTTTTGCTATGATAGGTAGATAGAATATGGACAGGCTCGGGGTTGCGTATCCGCTTAGAGGCGGATATTTTTCGCGTTTTGTGAAAGGAACGGGCAGCCTTGGGTACCGACGGATGAGGCAAAGGAGCGGGGGAGCGGAATGGATCAAGCTAAGGCGGTATGGGCGCGTACCTGCGAACTGTTGAAGGCGGAGGTGAACGGCATCAGCTACAATACGTTTATCGATGTATTGGCGCCGCTTGCTATTTCCGGGAACTCGCTCGTGCTGTGTTCTCCCAACGAAATGATTCAGTCCACCATCGAAAAATACTACATTGCCACTATCCGCGCATGCGCCGCTCAGGCTTCAGAGGGTATAGACACCGTCACCGTCGTGCCGCCCAGCGAGCGCGGCCTTTATGTAAAGGACGATACAAGCGACTACAGCTACTGCAACCTGTTTGCAAAATATACGTTCAATACCTTCGTCATAGGCGGCTCCAACTACTTTGCGCACGCCGCGGCCCTTGCCGTGGCACAGAACCCCGCCCACTCCTACAACCCGCTGTTCCTTTACGGCGGCGTGGGTCTGGGCAAGACGCATCTGATGCACGCCATTGGCCACCATGTGCGCGAAAACAATTCACGCGCCCGCGTCATGTATGTCACAAGCGAAACGTTCACCAACGAAATGATACAGTCCATTTCCACCAACCGCAACAAGGAGTTCCGCAACCGCTATCGCAATGCGGACGTGCTGATGGTGGACGATATCCAGTTTATCGCGCGTAAAGAGGGCGTGCAGGAAGAATTCTTCCACACCTTCAACGCGCTCCATGCCGCCAACAAGCAGATCGTGATCTCCTCGGATAAGCCCCCGCGCGAAATCGCGCAGCTGGAGGAGCGCTTAAGGTCCCGCTTCGAATGGGGCCTCATTGCGGACATCCAGCCGCCGGATCTTGAAACGCGTATCGCCATATTAAAGCGCCGCGCCGAAGAGGAAAAAATGCATGTGCCGGACAGCGTATTGGAATACATTGCCGAACGCGTGCAATCTAACATCCGCGAACTCGAAGGCCTGCTGACCCGCGTTATCGCCTACGCGCAGTTCAACCGCATGACGCTGGACATGAATGTCGCCGCTACCGCTTTAAAGGACATGCTTCCCAACGACGCGCCGCGCATATTGACGCCGGTGCTCATTCAAGAAACCGTCGCCGCGTATTACGGCCTGCCCGTAGAGTCGTTTTCCGCCAAGCGCAGGGACCAGGAAATCGCCTTCCCGCGCCAGGTCGCAATGTACCTGTCCCGCTGCATGACTGACTGGAGCCTGCCCAAGATCGGCGACGCGTTCGGCGGGCGCAACCACACCACCGTCATGCACGCGCATGAAAAGATCACCGAGCAGATTAAGGGCGACCCCGCGCTTTCCGCTACCATCGCGGATTTGAAAAAACGGTTGATTTCGAACTGAACGAAGGGATACGTTACTTTTCTTTCCACGAAAGAAAAGTAGCAAAAGAAAGCGGACGTATATATTGCAACTATCTTTTCTATCTGTTGATTAGTACGTAAAACAATTACAAAAGCGTTGGGATTCCAAAGGGACGTTGTCCCTTTGGCGGAGGTTTGGAGGCAGAGCCTCCATCGTTCCTATCCTTTGTATTAATTTTTACGCAATTTTCTCTTTTCCGACACGATTCTTACCGATTATTGTTTTGAGGTTTTTGCTAAGAACCTTTATAATGATATACAGCGTTGCATATCCACAATCTGTGCACGGGGGATGTGCACGAAATGTGCCCAGTGTGGACTGTGTGCATGCTGTGTACATCCGGACAAGTTATGCATAGCCGTTGCACAAGAAAGCGCACAGGGGATTCTTCTGGTTTTGTCTCGCCGCGGACAGGTTATGCACACAATACAGAGCCCCTACTACTACGGCTACTACACTCCTATATGATTGAGAGGGGTATGCCCGCGCACGGCTGTGCACAACATTGAGCCTGTGCATAGCAGCGGCAAAGGCTGCATACGCTTTTCATCGGCGGCAGTGTAAAAAAGTGTGCGACATTCCGCACCCGAAATACAATTTCCTTTTTATACCTATATGGTATAAATTAGAATACTATCGACCGTGTTTCGTATACGAAACGCTTGTTGATAACAAAGCGGGACTTATATTGCTTACTTTCCTTCAGGAGGACATAATGGATGAAACTGTTGATGGACGTCAAAACATTGAACGCGGGAATTGCGACGGTTGTAAAGTCGCTTTCAAGTAGGCCCGCCATACCGGTACTCGAGGGCATTTACCTTTCGGCTACTTCCGAAGGGCTGTTGTTGCGGTGCTCGGATCTTTCCTTGCAGATTGAAAGTATCGTAGCTGCCACTGTGGAAGAGGAGGGCACCACTGTGGTACCCGGCCGCCTGTTTGCGGAAATCTGCCGCAAGCTTCCGGAAGAGACGGTGGATATCCGTTTGGACGGGCATACGCTTTTGTTAAAATCCGGGCGCGCGCGCACCACGTTGCAGTGCATGGATGCAAAAGATTACCCGGATATGGCGTTAACGGGAAAAGCGCAGACGCTTCATATCCCGCAGGTCGCCTTAAAGGATATGATAAGGCAGACGGTATTCGCAACTGCGCAGGAGGAAAGCAAGCCCATATTGACAGGCGTGCTGTGCGAGCTTTCCGGCAGCGAACTGACCACCGTGGCGCTGGACGGCTTCCGTCTTGCATTACGGCGCTTTTCCCTGGGCCAGAGCTTTGAAAACAGGGAAGCGGTGGTACCGAATAAATCCTTCGTGGAGATTTCAAGGACGCTTCTGGATACAGACGAAAACGTGGAGGTCCAGTTTTCGCCCACGCATCTTTTAATCGATATGGGGCATACGCGCATCATCAGCAGGCTTTTGGACGGTGACTTTATCCGCTATAAGAGCATTCTTCCGCAGGAGCATGTCACGCGCGTGCGCGTGAACCGCAACGAATTGTTGGAAAGCATTGACCGCGCCATACTGATGGCGCGCGAAGGCAACAACAACCTGGTACGCTTCTCTATTGCGGAGGATTCGTTGAAGCTATTCGCCAACAGCGCCATGGGCCGTATCGACGAGGAGATTACGATCCACTTGAATGGCGATCCCATTGAGATTGCGTTCAACGCGCGGTATTTCTGCGATGTATTGAAGGTGCTTTCCGATGAGGAAGTGTTCCTGGATATGAATAACAACGTCAGCCCCTGTGTGGTAAGGCCTATTCAGGGCGACGCGTATTATTACCTGATACTGCCTGTGCGCATTTTTGCGTAAAAGGGAAGGTATTACCAAGGGACGTGTCCCTTGGGTGGGATTTCAGGGGCAAAGCCCCTGAACAATCTTTTAGCATGAACAAAAGCCTTCGCTTCATATGCTGATGCGAAGGCTTTTGTATGCCGTCAAACAAATTCCCGCGGCTACAGCGGGGAGGGGCGCGATTACTCTACGGTCTTGAGCTTATCCAGGCATTCATGGCAAATGTTTTTGCCCTGGAAGCTTACAAGGTCATTCGCGTTATCGCAGAAAAAACAAGCGGGATGATACTTTTTCAGGATGATTGTCTCTTTGTCCACGAAGATTTCAATGGAGTCCTTGATATCAATGCCCAAGGTCCTGCGGAGTTCGATCGGGATGACCACCCGACCGAGAGTATCCATTTTTCGAACGATGCCCGTAGATTTCATGTTGTAATCCTCTCTATCAGCTAAATTAATGAGAGGCAGGCTGAACCTCCCACATATTATCAATAATACACATAATCCGTGCAAACAGTCAATATAATTGTCAATAAGATTACGGCATATATGTAAACAATGTCGATTTTTGCAAAATAAAGTTGGAGGTGGGCGTTATGATGAGCTGGATCTGGTGCATTCTTTTTGCCGTCGGCGCGGTTTGGACCACGATGCGCCTGGGCGGGGATGCAGCGATCTCAGCCATGCTCACGGGCGCGCAGGAAAGCGTTACGCTTTGTTTTTCGCTCGCCGGCTCCTACCTGCTCTGGATGGGTCTGTTGGGGGTGGCGGAACGCGCGGGGCTGATCAAGTCTTTGAGCCGTGCGCTTAAAAAACCCTGTGAATGGCTGTTCCCGGGGGCGGGGGAGGCGACGGGAGCCATCACGCTCAATGTGGCGGCAAACATATTGGGTCTGGGCAACGCGGCAACGCCGTTTGGTCTTGAGGCCATGCGCATCATGCAAAAGGAAAATCCGTATAAGCGCCGGGCGACAAACGCCATGTGCGTGTTTCTTGCCATCAACGCTTCGGCGCTGGAGGTGCTGCCCACCACTATGATCGGCATGCGCGCTTCCTATGGCTCGCTGCAGCCGGGCGCGATATTGCTGCCCACGTTTATCTCCTCCACGTTCGCGACGCTTGTTACGGCCGTACTGTGCATTGTCTTGGTGAGGCGCAGATGATGGCGGCAGTTATCCCGCTACTTGCGGTGGCGGTGGTCATTTACGCGCTGTTTAAAAAGGTGGACGTATACGACGCATTCGTAAAAGGCGCCATTCAGGGCCTGCCGGTGCTCTACCGCGTGCTTCCCTATATGGCGGCCATGCTCATCTGCATCCGGCTGCTGCGGGAAAGCGGCGCGATGGACGCTTTGACAAATCTGATGGCAGGCCCCATGCAGGCGCTTGGATTTCCGCCGGAGCTTGTGCCGATCTCCCTGCTACGCCCGCTTTCGGGCAGCGGATCCATGGCGCTGGTGGCGGACATATTCAAGAATTTCGGCACGGATTCACTGCTTGGGCTGATGGCGTCCACCATGATGGGCTCTACAGAGACCATATTCTATACCTTGGCGCTGTATTTCGGATCCGTGGGGATACAGGAAACGCGCTTCACGCTGCCTGTGGCCCTCTTAGCCACCCTGTTGTCCACCGTAGGCAGCGTGGTTGTCTGCAACTGGCTGTTCTCATAATAGAAGAATGAAAGAATTGGAATACGGGCGAATCGCAGCGGATCGTGGCAGGTCGATTCCTTTTCATAGGGAATCGTGCTATACTATTTTTCGTATCTTACGGAATTGAAGGAGCATACATGCACGTTTCAGCTTATCCCTTTCCCGGCGCGCTTATGGAAAAGCAATATCACAACCGGACCGTTGTCGTAGTGGACGTTCTGCGGGCTACAACATGTATGGTGGAAGCGCTCCAGAATGGCGCAAACCAGGTCATCCCCGCGCGCGATCCGGGGGAAGCGATGGCATTCGCGGGGCATCTGGGCAGGAAGGAAAGCCTTTTGACCGGTGAGCGCGGGGGCCTCCGGATGCCGGATTTTGATCTGGGCAATTCGCCTTTGGAATTCACAGCGCAGGTGGTAAAAAATAAAGCGGTTGTGATCTCCACCACCAACGGCACCGCAGCCATACACGCGGCGCGAAACGCCTCCAGGCTTTATATCGGCTGCATGCGCAACCGCACCGCGGTCGCACGCGCGGCGGCAAATGACGGGCAGGATATTACGCTGCTTTGCGCCGGAACAGAAGGGGAATGCTCCGCGGACGATATGGTGGCCGCGGGCGCGATTTTGCACGCGATATTGGGCGAAGCGGGGGACGAAATTACGTTCAACGATTTTGCGCGCGTCTGCATGCTGACGTATACAGCCTGGAAAAAGGGGGAGGCGGACCTGACCGTCACCACCCATTACAGCAGGCTAAAGGATTTGGGATTTGACGCGGACCTCACGTTCTGTTTTGAAGAAGATCAGACAGGCGTTGTGCCCCGGTACGAAAACGGCAGCATCCGGGCGGTATAAACAGGAGCGGGACAGCTTTACAAAAAACAAGTATCGGTGCGGTAGTTCCGGTACTATAACCTTTAAGCAGGCATATCAACATTCAGAGAGGCCCTCATGTTACCATGAGGGCCTCTCCCTACTTTCATTGTATCATGTAAATTTATGTAAAACAAGAATGTTCTTTTCGTATTGCGGGTGGTATGCTTTCTTATGCCTATAAACGATAAGGAGGAGCCGCCATGACGCCTGCGGAATGCTACAACCAGCTTCTTGCGCAAAAACTGATCGAGGAATTCAAAAAGCGGAACATGGAGGGGTATTTTTGCAAGACGAAAGCTGATGCCCTGAATAAGCTGATGGAGCTAATCCCTAAAAATTCGGTTGTCTCTTACGGCGGTTCTGTGACACTGAAGGAAATCGGAGTAAGAGAGGCGTTCCATAACGGCGATTATCGGTTTTTAGACCCGAACGCCGTTTCCGGGGCGAAGGAAAAAGACAGGGTAGCGCATGAGGCGCTGGGCGCGGACTATTACCTCATGAGCTCGAACGCCATTGCCATGACGGGCGAGCTTGTGAACGCGGACGGGTACGGCAACAGAGTGGCCGCCCTTATTTTCGGGCCGAAGCATGTGGTTGTGGTGGCGGGCATGAACAAGGTGGCGCCCACGCTCGATGACGCCATACGGCGCGTAAAAACGGAGGCGGCGAGAAAATGCCTGACGCTGTTCAAACAGGACTATTCCACATTTGACGAGCTGGCCAAGATTGCTCAAGCGAGCATAAGCCAACTGGTTATCACCAGCATGACGACGGTGAAAGGGCGCATTACGGTTATTCTGGTGGATGAAATTTTGGGAATGTAGGCGCATAGAAGAGGCGCCCATCTCCGCTTTATACGCTCTATTCGCCGATGATCGCTTGCTGCCTGCTTTCCTCTTCAAGCAGGTCAAGGTATTGGCGCAATGTCAGTTCCAGCCGGATGCAGGCGGGCTGCTCCGAATTGCTGAAAAATCCAAGCGCCTTGAACGCGCGCAGCGAACGCGTGTTTTGCGGGTGGATATTGGCCACGATGCGCTCCATGCGCCATGTAAAAAACGCATGGTTTAACGCAAGGGCTACGGCGGCGGTGCCCATGCCCCGGCCCCACTGCTTCTTTTCGCCGATGACGATAACGATCTCGGCGAGGGGGCCGCGTTTTTCCAGACGCAGAAAGCCTACGGGAGCGCCGCCGGGCAGGCATACCATAAACAGAGCGCCGTCCTGGTTGAACAGGTGCGTCAGGGTGGGGAGGGGGCAGCGCTCCAGCGCTTGCTCCACGGCTTTGGCGGTATAGCGGTTTTCATGCAGGTATTTCGTGACAGTACAGTCATTGAGCCACCGGATGATGCGGCAGGCGTCATCCCGTTGGATATCCGGGCGCAAAAAAATATGAGAAGCTTTCATCATATCGTTCCCTTTCAAATACAACAAAAGCCTTTCATAGCGTATGCCGGCAATCTATGACGGTTCTTTTCTTTTATACTAATTCCAAACATGAATGCATCGTCGCAGCGGTCCTTTTCGTGCGGGGCGTTGTCGCCCTCCACTCAACGTAGCGCTGCTACGTCTCGCTCCGGCTCCCTACGCGAAAATCCCTCACCGCTTTGGACGCATTCATGTTTTCCATTCGTATCGGTTACCGCCATTCTATCAGCATTTGGAATTTGTGCAACCCGTCAAAACCTCCGTTGTGCCAAAAAGCCGCGCTATCGCGCGGCTTTCCTGCCGTTTCCTCAAAAAAAGTCCCCTTTACGCCCTGGCCTCCACAATCCGGCAATCATAGCCTTCCGGGTTGAATGTGATGCGCCCGTAGGTGGGCTTTGTTCTGCCGCGGCCATACATGTTGCAGGAGCCGGGGTTAAACAGCGTATAACCCTGCTCTTCCTCGTTGAGCGGCACATGCGTGTGGCCAAAGAGCACGATATCCGCATTGACGGAGCGCCCTTTGAGGTAGATGGTGTTGAGGCCGTTTTTGACGTTGAACAGATGCCCGTGCGTCATATACAGGCAGCGGCCCTGCACCTTTAATACCTGCTCCGTATCGCCGGAGCCAAAAAAATCCGTGTTGCCCATGACGAAATGCATGGGGATATAGGGGTAGCGGTCCCTTAAAGTAAGAGCGTCCCCGTAATGGTCCCCAAGATGCAGCACCATCTGCGGCTGTTCGTGCAGGATGACGTCGGCCATGGTTTCGGTATCGGTATGAGAATCCGAAAATACAAGTACTTTCATAGCGTTCCCTCTTTCCCGCGTAATGGCGAAGTACTTCCATATATCGTCATTTTCCGGGAAATAATTGAGTCCTTTATTCGATGATTTTTTACTTTTTCCGCCATATATGCGGTATCCACCCATTCTAATGCAGCGAACAGAAGATTTCAATTTCACATTGTAGCAGAATCGGCACGTCTTGTGAATTTTTTATCAAAAAGATATATGCTATAATAGTTTGGCGGAAATATTTCAATGATTGGCAGGTAGCGCATGAAGCGGTTGTTCAAAATAGCGGCGGCATTGCTTGTTCTCATAATCGTACTTGCAGGAACGGCGCTCGCGCTGTTCTGGAATGAGCTAAGAAGCCTGTCAACTTTAAAAAAGCTGGACGATTACGGCATGTTCCGGATGACCTATTACGGGGATTACGGCTTTGACGAGTTTTTACAGGTTGGCGCAAAGCAGGACAGCGATATTGAGGCGTTCGTCGCCAAACGGTTATTAAAAGGCCTCCCCATCGACCTGGGCGTAACGGGGGACGGCTGCACCGCCTTTGTTACGCGCAATGAAAAAGGGGAAGTGATTTACGGAAGAAACTTTGATTTCTCCTATTCGCCTTCGCTGCAGGTATTTACAAAACCCGATCATGGATATGCGTCGGTTTCCACAGCAAATCTTTCGTTTGCGGGGTATGAAAAAGACGATCTTCCGGATGGCATGCGGCTTCAAAGCTTTCTCACGCTGGCGGCGCCATATCTGCCGTTTGACGGAATGAACGAGAAAGGCCTTGTAATCGCGCTGCTGGCCGTACCGGAATCGCATCTGGATTTTGACGAAGAAAAAGTAACGCTCAACACAACCACCGCCATCCGGCTTGTGCTGGACCGCGCGGCGACGGTGGAGGAAGCGGTGGGGCTATTAAAAGACTATAACATTTATTTTTCCGGAGATATTACGTGCCATTACCTGATTGCGGACGCTTCCGGCAAATCCGTGATCGTGGAGTTCTGGGACGGCGCGCTGCAGACAGTGACAACGGAGGAGCGCTACCAGGTTGCATCCAACTTCATTGCATATCAGAATCTAAATATTGGCGAAGGATATAACGAATTTGAACGGTATGATGCGGTGAAGGAAGCGATACAGGCGAATAACGGCGCATTGTCTATGGAACAAGCAATCGATCTGCTAAAGGAAATCGGCATCCGTGACGGGCTGGAAGACAAGCTGCAATGGTCGGTGGTGTATAACCTTTCCACCCTGGAGGGAACGATATTTGCCCACCGGAATACGGACAATCTCATTGATTTTCAGCTTAAGTCATAACGGGAAAGCTGTTGGAAAGAGGCATAACATGATTGTGGAAGTGGTGCCATACCGGGCGGAATGGAAGGCGATGTTCCGCGAAGAAGCGGAGCGCGTCCGGGGAGTATTGGGGGATGAGCTCTTACGCGTGTTCCATATCGGAAGCACGTCCGTACCAGGCATACAGGCAAAGCCCGTCATCGATCTGTTGCCGGTGGTGAAGGATATTCAAAAGCTCGATACTTTTCGTTGTGAATTTCTGACGCTCGGTTATGAACCCATGGGCGAGTATGGTATCCCCGGCAGGCGGTTTTACAGAAAAGGAGGGGAGCGGCGCACGCACCATATTCACGCGTTCCAATACGACAACGCCTACGCCATACTCCGGCATACTGCGTTTTGTGCGTATTTGAGGGAATCCCCTGCCGTACGGGACGAATACGCGGCGTTAAAGGCCAGGCTTGCGGAGCAATTCCCGGCGGATATCGAAGCCTATTGTGATGGAAAGGATTCCTTTGTAAAACAGGTGGAACGCGAAGCGCTGATATGGTATTGGAATACGGCAGGCGCTGCCGGAGAATGAGCGGGTTTATTGAAAAAGGTCTTCATAGGCGACGTCCAGCACACCTTTGACGGCAATCAGCTCTTCTACCGAAATGTGACGGATGCCCGCTTCGATTTTTGCCAATGTGCCCCGGGAGATATCGCAGCCGCGTACCTGAAGCTGCGCGGAAAGCTGTTCCTGTGTGATGTTTTCTGCCGTTCGTAATCTGTGGATGTTTGCCCCCAGGCGTTTGTCCGCTTTGATATGCTGATGCATTTCATTGCTCCCAAAAATTATAGTATTCAAGGCTTGAAAATTTTTGGCATAACGCATTGATTATAAAAAAAGCCCGTGCTATAATTGCTCCGATAATGGAGCAGGGGGCAATATTTATGGCGGATTATAAGGCAATGTACCATACGCTTTTCAACACCATTTCTACCACCATCGAAAGTCTCAAAGACGTTCAGTGCAATGTGGAGAACGCATATATCGAAAGCGCGGAGCCCTCGCTGCATATTGTGTCCGATTCTCACGAGGAAAAAACAAAACCCGCCGAGTAAACGGCGGGTTTATAGGCCGCTGACAAAGTCCAAGGACTTTGCCAGCGGGTTTTCTTTAGGTTAAAAGTGCGTTCTGGATGCATTTTTTTTCGCAAATTTGACGTGCATGCACCCGAATGGCACATTCGGGTATTCTTCAAGGAATGATGTGCAGCTAAACGCTGCACGACCAATCTCAGATTTGATTGAATGTGTGGGATTGCGGTCCCCCACGACCCCCTAAGGGAGTTGTCCAAGCTTTGTATGGATTTTGAAGCATGGTCATTCGCTTCTTTCAAACACCACGCGCCTGAATTTGTTCTTTCCCCGGCTCAATACGCCGTTTTTCCGCACGGTCAGGTCCGTATCGCGTATGAGTTCGCCGTTGAATTTTATGCCTTTCCCAACAATCAGCCGCCTGGCTTCGGAATTTGAAGAAGCAAAGCCCGCAAGTTTCAAAAGCTCCAATATGGTAACGCTCTCTTGCCCAATGACAAGCAGTTCCATGTGTTCCGGCGCGCTGCCCGCGGCGATGGCATGATAACGCCGCTCCGCTTCTTCCACGGCGGGCGTTCCGTGGTAGAGCGTTATGATCTCCCGGGCAAAGACAAAGTGCGCTTGGTGCATATCCTGCTCCATCAGGGGAAGATAAGTTTCAGGGGCGATGTCTGTCGTCAGGCGGAAATAGTCGCCCAGCACCATATCCGGCACACGCATGCATTTTTCAAACATTGCGTCCGCGGCCTCGCTGACGCCGATGTAATTGCCGAGCGACTTGCTCATTTTCTCGATACCGTCTAGGCCCGGTAAAAGCGGGAATGTGATGACCTCCTGCGGGGTCTGCCCGTAATCCTTTTGCAGCGCGCGCCCGACCAGGAGGTTGAATGTCTGGTCCGTGCCGCCCACCTCGATATCTGCGTTTAGCGCCACGGAATCGTACCCCTGCATCAAAGGGTAAAAGAGCTCATGCAGCCCTATGGGCTGCTGCGTGAGGTAACGGTTTTTAAAATCGTCCCGCTCCAAAATCCCAGCGAGCGTGTATTTTCCCGCAAGGGCCAACACATCCGCAAAGCTCAGCTTCCCCAGCCATTCGGAATTGTAGGTGATTCTTGTCTTTTCCGGGTCGAGTATTTTTGTCACCTGCTCAAAGTAGCTTTGCGCGTTTTCCCGCGTCTGCTCGAATGTCAGAGGAGGACGGGTTTTGTTCCGCCCGGAGGGGTCGCCGATCATGCCGGTAAAATCCCCGATCACAAAGATAATTTCATGCCCCGTGTCCTGCAGCAGCCTCAACTTTTTGAGCACCACGGAATGCCCCAGGTGCAGGTCAGGTCTCGATGGGTCCGCACCCAGCTTGATTTTCAGCGGCTTTCCGCTGCCCAAGCGCTCCCGCAGGCCTTCGTAGGAGAAAATATCCACCGCGTCGCGTTTGATAAGAGCCAATATTTCATTCTGATCCATGCTGTTCCTCCTTTTTGATGAGCAAATAAAAAAGAGGCCCAAAGCATTTGCCTTGAGCCGCCGGATTGCCTGAGTATGGGGCTACAAAGGCAACAGCAACCCAAGCCTGTTTCCGTAATAGTAGGAAACAAACTCGAAAGCGGAAGCGATTGTCCTTTGCAATCCGTTGTTCACGGGGGACCTCCAAACAGGAATTGTGCATACTATAGCAAGAATTCTAGCATCTGTCAATTGACTTTCTGCGCCCTATTTGCTATCCTAACTACGAATTGCATACGTAAAAGCGATGAAAAGAACCAGTACGCATATCGTCCCTTTTTAGAGAGAAGATGGTTGGTGAAAATCTTTGGGGGAGATGCGGAAACCCGTCTTGGAGCTGCGGGCTGTAACGGAACCATTCCAGCAAGGCTCGCCGGAATCCCTCCGTCACAGGGGAAGCGTATTTTGTACGCGTGAGCGCAGAGGATTCCTCTGAATTTAGGTGGTACCGCGGACCTGTTAGGTTCGCCCTAAGCGAAATGTCGCTTGGGGCGTTTTTATTTTTAGGGAGTACAGGAGGCAGCGATATGAAGATCGATAAGCTGGTGGGGGAACGGTTTAAGGAGCGTCCGTCGGACTGCGTGATAGACAGCCACGCGCTGATGATCCGCGGCGGCTACATGAAGTATGTCGCAAACGGCATCTTCTCGCTCTATACGCCGCTCAGGCGCATTACGCGAAAGATCGAACGGAT